>CALYYZ010000001.1 GCA_945607165.1 uncultured Ruminococcus sp.
TATCTGCACTAACCCAACGAGCAACGCTCGTCGTCCTCATAACCCGAACAAAAAAGAAACACCGGTATTTACCGATGTCTTGGGTTGGTTGCGGGGGCAGGATTTGAACCTACGACCTTCGGGTTATCACTTTGTGCCCGTCGCCGTCGTGTGTCGTGATGCTTCGCTTCTCAAGCTCTGCTTGCATCACTCGCACTTTGGGCGACACCGTTTGATAAAACAGTCCACCGGACTGTTTTATCTGCACTAACCCAACGAGCAACGCTCGTCGTCCTCATAACCCGAACAAAAAATAAGCACCTGCAATATGCAAGTGCTTAGGTTGGTTGCGGGGGCAGGATTTGAACCTACGACCTTCGGGTTATGAGCCCGACGAGCTACCAAGCTGCTCCACCCCGCGATATTTTTTGCCGTAATCACTACAGCCTCATAATTATATCACTGATATATCTGTATGTCAAGTGTTTATTTTCATTTTTTATATTCCCGTATTAATCTATCAATATCAGTATGCTGATATCAGGTTTTGGCTGAGCATCTTACAATTATAATGTTTGGTATTGTATAAAGACAATAAATGCAGTTTTAGCTTAATAAAATCCTTAATAAAATAGAGTTTTGCCATAATAAAATCATTGCATTTTTTCTGAAAATAAGCTATAATTAGAAAGAATGATTATTACAGGATGGGTAATTATACGAAAAAATCAGCGTAGCGGTTTACGCTGTTGAGAGGAAGGTAAAAAATGGATTCATTCGGAGACGCTTGGGAGATTATATGCTCATATTGCAAAACAAAAATTACCGATGTGGCATATAACACCTGGATAAGCAGAATAGAACCTCTTAATCTTGATTTTGAAAAAAATACGGCTTATCTTATGGTGCCAAACGATTTTCACAGACAAACTCTTACTCGCTGCTATGTTCCTCTGCTTGACGAGGCTTTTGAGGCTGTATTTGATAATAAATTTATTATAGAATTTAAAACACCCGATGAGATTGAAAAAAAAGAACCCGAAATTAAGAAGGCTGAGGAGGAAAAGGATACTAATTACGAATACACCTTCGACACCTTCATTGTCGGTTCCTCAAACAAATTTGCCCACGCAGCCTGTCTGGCTGTTGCGACAAATCCTTCAAGGGCTTACAATCCTCTTTTTCTCTACGGAAATTCAGGTCTTGGAAAAACACATCTTCTGTATGCTATCGGCAACGAAATAAAGAAAAATGATCCGTCAAAGGTGATTTGCTACATAAAGGGTGATGATTTCACCAACGAGCTTATTGAATCGCTTCGCCTTGCAAAAATGGCTGATTTCAGACACAAGTACAGACAGGCTGATATCCTGCTTGTTGATGATGTTCAGTTTATCGGCGGAAAGGAAAGCACACAGGAGGAATTTTTCCACACCTTTAATGCACTTTACGACGCAAAAAAGCAGATTGTTCTGACCTCGGACCGTCCTCCGAAGGAAATTAAAACCCTTGACGACAGACTGCGTTCACGCTTTGAACAGGATCTTATCGCCGATATTCAGCCGCCGGATATTGAAACAAGAATTGCAATCATTAAACGAAAAGCGGAGCTTGTTGACATTGACCTTTCAAATGAGGTTTGCGAGTATATTGCTTCAAAGATAAAGGCGAATATCCGCCAGCTTGAGGGCACCGTTAAGAAGCTAAAGGCAAAGTCATATATAAATAACGAAAAAACTACAATATCTACCGTTCAGGAGGTCATCGCCGATATTCTTAACAACGATGTTCCGCCTGAGGTTACGGTTGAGCGCATTATTGACGAGGTTGCACGAACCTACGGAGTTTCTGCCGAGGAAATCCGTTCACAGAAAAACCGCAGTGCAAATATCAGCAACGCCCGACACATTGCAATTTATCTTTCAAGAGAGCTTACAACTCTTTCAATGGTCGCAATCGGCGAGGAATTTGGCAAGCGTCATTATTCCACCATAATTTACACAATCCGAAAGGTAAATGAAATGATGGAAAAGGACAGCAAGATAAAGGAGCTTATTGACGATACCATAAAGAATATAAGGGATCGTTAGACCTTATTCCTTAAACTTTTTTATTTATAGTCATATACATTTTTCTAACACTGTGTTAATATTTTTTTCCACATATAAAATTAAGATATATCTGTAAAAATTTTATTATTCCAACAAATATTAACATAATTTTTTAATAGCCGACTGAAACAAAGCTGAAATTATTTTATTATTTTTCCTCTGTTTACAAATTTTTTACGGTTTAACATACATCAACATTGATTAAACATAAAATATCAGTAAATTTCCGGAAAAATTAACAATTATTGATTTACTTTCAATAGTGCTGTGTTGAGTGAAAAGTCAAGAGTACAAGCCGATTAAGGGTGCTTTTTCTATGTTTTAACACAGCCTACGACTACTACTGAAAAATAATAATAATTCATAGGAGAGTTAACAAATGAAAATCACTTGCTTCAGAACCGATCTTGCAAATGCAATTTCAAATGTTTCAAGAGCTGTGTCTAATAAGGCTTCAATCCCTGCTTTAGAGGGAGTTCTTATAAAAGCATACGGAAGCAGTATTAATATTTCAGGATATAATCTTGAAATAGGAATTACAACAGACATTGAAGCTACCGTTTTGACAGAAGGAGAAATTGTGGTAAGCGCAAGACTCTTCCTTGATATTGTAAGAAAGCTTCCCGAAGAAATTGTGGAAATCGAAACCGACGAAAGAATGGTAACATATATCAGATGCGGAAAGGCAGATTATCAGATAGTGGGCATATCATCTGTTGAATATCCCGACCTGCCATCATTTGAGCAAAAGGATTCGATCACTGTAAACGCAAAAATATTAAGAGATATGATTCGCCGCACAGTTTACGCAGTCAGCGAAAAAACAACTAAGCCTATATATACCGGCTCTTTATTTGAAATTGAGGATTCGGTTTTAAGGATAATTGCAGTTGACGGCTACAGAATTGCAATGAGAAGCGAAAATGTTGACAGCGACAGTAAAAATAATTTTATTGTACCCGGAAAAACCCAAAACGAGGTGCTGAAGCTTTTGGTTGATGATGAGCAGGATGTTCAGATTATCATAGGTCAAAGGCATATAGCGTTTAATGTTAATAAATACAAGGTAATTTCAAGGCTGATAGAGGGTATTTTTCTTGATTACAGAACTGCTGTACCGAAGGAATCAAGAACAGAGCTTGTAATTAATACAAGGAGTATCATAGATTCGGTTGAGCGTATGTCATTGCTTAACAATGACAGGATTCAAAGTCCCGTAAAGTGCAAATTTGCGGACGATGAAATAAGGCTTTCCTGCACCTCAACTATGGGAAGAGCTAACGATATGATTTCAGCCGATATTATCGGTGAGAGCGTTGAAATAGGATTTAACACAAGATATTTGCTTGACGCCCTCAAAAATACTGATACCGACGAGATTAAGCTTGTGTTGAACGGATCTGTTTCTCCGATGATAGTAAAACCCGTAAAAGGCGACAGCTTTTTAAGCATTGTATTACCTATGAGGCTTTCAAATGAGAACTGAAATAATTAAGATTGAAACCGAATACATAAAGCTTCAGGATTTGTTGAAGCTGGGCGGTGTTGTTGATACCGGCGGAGCTGCCAAGCTTGCGATTCAGGGCGGTCAGGTCAGCGTTAACGGCGAGCCTTGTACGATGAGAGGAAAAAAGATGAGAAGCGGTGATTATGCCGTTTTCAGAGATACAAAAATACAGGTTGAATAATTGGATTCCGATAAACCTCCGGATATTTTTGAAGCGTTAATGAGGTTTCTTCGGCACAAAGGGCACTGATGGTTTTGTTGTTACTTATTAATTAATTCAAGGTAATTGTATGAGAGTTGAAAGATTAAAATTAGAGAATTTCAGGAATATAAAAAGTCCGGAGTTTGTCCCCTGCGGTGATGTAAATATTCTGTACGGTGATAATGCTCAGGGAAAAACAAATCTGCTTGAGGCAATCTGGCTTTTTTGCGGAGGACATTCATTTCGCAGAGCAAAGGACAGCGAATTGATTAATTGGGAAAAGAAATTTGCAAAAATAGAAATGGATTTCTTTGGGCAGGAGAGAAGTCAGAATGCCCAAATTACCTTCAGCGGAAACAAAAAACAGGTTACGGTTAACGGAGTAGAAAAAAAATCAGCTGCTTCGCTGATTGAAAAATTTTGTGCCGTGGTATTTTTTCCGGAGCACCTTAATTTAATAAAAAGAGGTCCGTCTGAAAGAAGAAAGTTTATTGACAGCGCAATTTGCAGAGAAAAGCTTAAAAATGCAAGCATAATTTCAAAATACAACAGAATACTCCTTCAGAGAAACGCACTGCTCAAGGACCTTGAAAAAAAACCTTCTCTTGATGATGTTGTCTCGGTTTGGGATTTTCATTTGGCAAGCTGCGGAGCTTATATTATAAAAAAGAGAATGGAGTATGTTAAGCTTCTTTCAAAGCAGGCTGAGCTTTTTCATTACGGCATTTCAAACGGTACGGAAAAGCTTGAAATAAGATACATTCCCTGCGTTGCCGGAATTAAGGAAAATGACAGCTTAAACGATATCGGAGATAAGCTTGTCGATAAATATGAAAGCTCAATTCTTGAAGATATGAAAACAAGAGTAACAAATTTCGGTCCTCACAGAGATGATATTGAAATTCTGATAAACGGCAAAAACACGAGAATTTTCGGTTCACAGGGACAGCAAAGAAGTGCAGTTCTCTCTATGAAGCTTGCCGAAGCGTCTGTTTTGGAGGAAAAAATGGGAGAAAAGCCCGTAATACTCCTTGATGATGTTTTGTCCGAGCTTGACAACAGCCGTCAAAGCTTTCTTCTTAATAAGCTTGAGGGTTATCAGGTGTTTATTACCTGCTGTGAAAGCTCTGAAAAGGAACAGCCGGTAAACGGCAGGGTGTTCAAAATCAATGACGGGGTAATTGGCTGATGTATATTCATTTGGGACAGGATACGGTTGTAAATGATGACAGCATTATTGCAATGTTTGATATTGACGCCTGCACGATATCAAAAAAAACAAGGGATTTTCTTGCACTTGCGGAAAAAGAGGGCAGAGTTGTCAATGTCTCCTATGAGCTGCCGAAATCCTTTGTGGTATCAAAAAAACAGGGGAAAACGCTGATATATATATCTCAGCTTTCCACAAAAACAATTATGCTCAGAACAAACAGATCGTCAAAAGCAAGGCTTGTTACAGAGGAAAATAACCTTAGCTGATTGTTGTGATCTGAGTTTTGTAAAAAAGGGAGAAATAATATGAAGAAACACAGATGTCCCTACTGTTCAAGAAGAATAACCTATTTTTCTGCTTATTCAAGCAGAAGAAAGGCTGAATATATTTGCAGAAAGTGCGGAAAGGAAAGCAGAGTTGCAATAGACAAAAGAATTTATTTTGCCTTTTTTGCAGCTGTGGCAGTTTCTGTTTTGATTATGCTGCTTTGGATTCTTTTCGGACTTTGCGATAACTTATTGGGAGTATTTCTTGTTGCAATTCCTTTGGCTGTATTTTTTGCAGTCTCTCCGAATTTCTTAAGATTTGAGCCGTTAAAAAAATACCAAAAGTCTATGGAAGCAAAAAAAGCCGGAATAGAATATTCGGACAACCTGATTTCAAGCGAGCTTGACGAAGGTATAGCCGGCGGTGTTTCCTTTGATTCAGGCTCGGATTTTAAAATTGATTCGGATTTATTTAACAGCATAAAAACCGAGAGAAACTCCGCGAAAAAGAATATTGATGCTCAAGAGGAAATTATGTCTAATTCCGATGAGATAGGCAAAACAAAAATGTTTAATGCAAAAAAAGAGGATATGATTCCGATAATTGATAAGGTAAGGGAAAATCACAGCGAGTCTGATACTCCTCTTAAAAAAATTCATTCCGATCAGCAGCATATGGCGAGAACCCGTCATCATTATGTCAGTTCCGACAGCGATTATTCCGGCGAAAATGAGAATAAGGCAGTTCAGGAGGAAAAGCCTGACGGAAATAAATATTCGGCAAACAGAAGGTTTTAATTATGAAGAGCTTGCCCGTTTGTCCCCATTGCTCAACCGTATTCAGATACAGAGATATCCGCAAATTATTTTTTGCAAAAGGCTGTATTTGCTACGGCTGCCGAGAGCAGTTCAGGGTTTCAAGAAAAAAGGTTTATTTACTGTTTTTAGCTTCGGCACTGATAGCTGCAGCTTTGGACGCAGTCGAGCTGTTTTTTATGAAAAAAACGAGCTTTGCCTTTCTTATGTCCACAAATATTGCAGTGCTCTTGACTGCGGTTATTATTTCTCCATACTTTATTGAATTTAAAAAACAGTAATTTAAAGAGAGCAGATATCCTTACGGCATATTTTCTCAAGGCTTTTCTGCTTTAAAAATCAAATTAAAGAATTATCGGCGATTATTTCAGGAGGTAATTATATTGGATACAACAGAGAACAAAGAATTGAATAACGGTGTTGAGGTTGAAAGCAATATTGATATGACTAAGGTGGAACAGGAATACGGCGCCGATGAAATTCAGGTCTTAGAGGGCTTGGAGGCAGTCAGAAAACGCCCCGGTATGTATATCGGTTCAACAGGTCCGAGGGGTCTTCACCATCTTGTTTATGAAATTGTTGACAACTCCATTGACGAGGCTCTTGCAGGCTATTGCACCAAGATTGATGTTGTAATAGAAGATGGCGACATTATCAGAGTAACCGACAACGGCAGAGGTATTCCTGTCGGTGTAAACAGCAAGACGGGACTTCCCGCCGTTACCGTAGTATTTACCGTTCTTCACGCCGGAGGAAAGTTCGGCGGCGGAGGTTACAAGGTTTCGGGAGGTCTGCACGGTGTAGGTGCGTCTGTTGTAAACGCCCTTTCCGAGTGGCTCGAGGTTAAGGTTTGCGACGGAGAAAATGTTTATTTTCAGCGTTATGAAAGAGGTAAAATCATTACTCCGCTTGAGGTAATCGGCAAGTCTGATGTTAAGGGAACAGAGGTGCGCTTCAAGGCTGACCCGGAGTTGTTCAAGGAAACAACTGTCTATGAGTATTCAGTGCTTGAAAGAAGACTCAGAGAGCAGGCATTTTTAAATGCCGGAGTTCATATTGAGCTTCGTGACGAGCGTGATTCGGATAATATCATAAAGAACAACTTTTTATATGAGGGCGGAATCAGAAGCTTTGTTGAGTATATTCACAAAAAACGCTCTCTTGAGGTAATTCACCCTGATGTAATCTATTTCAGCTCTAAAAATGATGACGACACAATCGCTGTTGAAATAGCTCTGCAATACAACGAAAGCTACAACGAAAATCTGCTTTCCTTTGCAAATAATATTCACACCACAGACGGAGGTACTCACGAGGAGGGCTTCAAGCGTTCACTGACATATGTTATGAACGATTATGCACGAAAATTCGGCAAGCTCAAGGAAAATGACAAAAACCTCAGCGGCGAGGATGTGCGTGAGGGCTTGACTGCTATTGTCAGCGTTAAGCTCAAGGAGGCTCAGTTTGAGGGTCAGACAAAGGCAAAGCTCGGTAACACCGAGGTAAGAACAATGGTGGACAAGCTTATGAGGGATAAGCTTATGGTTTATCTTGAAGAAAACCCCGCCGTTGCAAGAGCAATTTTTGAAAAATCCTTGGCTTCGGCAAGAGCAAGAGAGGCTGCAAGAAAGGCAAGGGAAAATGTAAGAAGAAAGTCTGCTCTTGAGTCGGCTCAGCTTCCCGGAAAGCTTGCAGACTGTCAGTCCAGAGACAGCAGTGAAACCGAAATTTTTATTGTCGAGGGAGATTCTGCGGGCGGTTCTGCAAAGAACGGACGAGACAGAAGAATTCAGGCAATTCTGCCCCTGTGGGGAAAAATGCTCAATGTTGAAAAGGCAAGAATTGACAAGGTTTACGGCAACGATAAGCTGACGCCGGTAATTACTGCGCTCGGCACGGGAATCGGTGACGAATTTGACATTGAAAAGCTAAGATACGATAAGGTTATTATTATGGCGGATGCCGATGTTGACGGCTCCCACATCAGAACTCTGCTTTTGACCTTCTTCTTCAGATATATGAGACCCTTGGTTGAGCAGGGACATGTGTATATTGCTCAGCCGCCCCTTTACAGAATTACAAAGAACAAGGTACACAGATATGCGTATTCCGACCTTGAAAGAGATCAGATTCTGGCTCAGATTGAGGGAAAAACCGAGATTCAGCGATATAAGGGTCTTGGTGAGATGGACGCCGATCAGCTTTGGGAAACAACAATGAATCCCGACACAAGATTTATGCTCCGTGTTGAGATAAGCGACGCTGAGGCGGCAGACGAAACCTTTACTATCCTAATGGGTGACAAGGTTGAGCCAAGACGGGAATTTATTGAGAAAAATGCAAAATATGTTCAGAATCTTGATGTGTGATTTTTTCGGATAATATGAGGTGATTGGTATGCATTCAAGGACAAAGGTTAAGGTAAGATATGCCGAAACGGATAAAATGGGAATAGCTCACCATTCAAATTATCCTGTATGGTATGAAATCGGCAGGGGCGATTTTATCAGGCTTTTTGACACAAGCTATGTTGAGCTGGAGCAGGCGGGAATAATGACTCCCCTGCGCAATCTCAGCTGTCATTTCAAGCTTCCGGCAAAATATGACGACGAGCTGATTATACGCACATGGTGTATCTCTATGACTGCTGCGAGGATTGAATTTTCTTATTCTGTCAAAAGAATTAATCCGGACGGAAGCGAAACCGAGCTTGGCTACGGCACAACGGAGCACGGCTTTGTGGATTCAACAACCTTCCGACCCGTAAGCATAAAGAAGCGTTTGCCAAAGCTTTATGAAAAAATAAATTCAAACATAAAGCATTTTTAATGAGAGATACCCTAATACTAATACCTTAGGAAACACTGAGCCAAGCTGTGCAAACAGCTGTTAGTGTGATTTATTCAGTGTTTTCCTTACATAAATTAAAGAGGTAAGCATATGAACAACGAACAAATGAATGAATCAAAAATTGTGGATGTTGACCTGCAAAACGAAATGCGAAAGAGCTTTTTGGACTACTCAATGAGCGTTATTGTGTCCAGAGCCTTACCTGATGTTCGTGACGGACTGAAGCCCGTTCACAGGAGAATACTTTACACAATGTATGAAAAAGGTCTTGAGCCGTCAAAGCCTTACCACAAATGTGCTGATACAGTCGGATCTGTGCTCGGCGCATATCACCCTCACGGCGATGCGTCCGTATATGACGCAATGGTAAGACTTGCTCAGGATTTTTCAATGAGATATATGCTTGTTGACGGCCACGGCAACTTTGGTTCGGTTGACGGAGATCCGCCTGCTGCTTACCGTTATACAGAAGCAAGAATGAGCAAAATCTCTCTTGATATGCTCACCGATATTGACAAGGACACAGTAGATTTTGCTCCGAACTATGACGACAGACTCAAGGAGCCTGTTGTGCTGCCGAGCCGTTTTCCGAATCTGCTTGTAAACGGTTCTGACGGAATAGCCGTAGGTATGGCTACAAAAATTCCGCCTCACAACCTCGGCGAAACAATAGACGCAGTCTGCGCTCTTATCGACAATCCCGATATTGAGGTTGCCGAGCTTATGGATTGTATGCCCGGCCCCGACTTCCCGACAGGCGGAATAATTATGGGCAGAAGCGGTATAAGAGCCGCCTATGCTACGGGTAAGGGTAAAATTACCGTTCGTGCAAAGACAGAAATTGTTGAAGCAAAGAACGGCAGATTTAAAATTATTGTTTCACAGCTTCCCTATCAGGTCAACAAGGCAAGACTGATAAAGCATATTGCCGACCTTGTAAAGGATAAAAAGATTGAGGGAATTTCAAACATTGAGGATCACTCCGACCGCAAGGGTATGCATATTGAGATTGATGTAAAGCGTGACGCCTCGCCTCAGATTGTTTTAAATCAGCTTTTTTCATACACTCAGCTTCAGGATACCTTCGGTGCAATATTGTTAGCCATTGTTGACGGCGAGCCTAAAATTCTTACACTCAAGGATATGCTCCGCTGTTATCTTGATTTTCAGGAGGAGGTTATCCGCCGCCGTACAAGCTTTGACCTTAAAAAGGCTCAGGACAGGGTTCATATTCTTGAGGGCTTGAAGATAGCCATAGATTTCATAGACGAGGTTATTGCAATTATCAGAGCCAGCAAGGATTTGCCCGGCGCAAGAACAGCTCTTATGGAGCGTTTCGGTCTTGACGAGGTACAGGCACAGGCTATCGTGCAAATGCGTCTCGGTCAGCTCACAAATATGGAGCGACACAAGATTGAGGATGAAATTGAAGCTCTTCGTGCAAAAATAAAGGATTTTCTCGAAATTCTTGCAAGCGAATCAAGACAGCTTGAAATTGTAAGAGAAGAGCTTATCGCAATCAGAAATAAATATGCCGACCCCAGAAGAACAGAGATTTGTGCCATAAGCGGTGAGGTTGATATTGAGGATTTGATTCCTAACGAGGAATGTGTGCTGACGCTCACCCGCTTCGGCTATGTAAAAAGACTTTCGGTTGATACATACAAGCTTCAGCGCAGAGGCGGCAGAGGTGTAGCCGGAATGTCAAGGAGAGAAGAAGATGTTGCAACGGAAATGTTCATCATCAACTCTCACGATTATGTTCTGTTCTTTACCGATAAGGGCAGAGTATACAGATTGAAATGCTACGAGGTACCCGAAGGCTCTCGTCAAGCGAAGGGTATCAATATTGCAAATATTCTTCCTATTTCTCCCGATGAAAAGGTTACTTCAATGATAAGAGTTCCCGAATTTGACGAGGAAAAGTATCTTATTATGGTGACCAGGCAGGGAATTATTAAGCGTATTGCACTCAATGCTTATAATACCGCCCGCAAGGGAGGCTTGATTGCCCTTGAGCTTAACGAGGGAGACGAGCTTGCTTGGGTAAGAATGACTGACGGCAGACAGCAGGTTATAATAGCAACCAAAAAGGGTATGGCTATCCGCTTTGATGAAAACGATGTCCGTCCTATGGGCAGACTTGCAAGAGGAGTAAAGGCTATGAAGCTTGCCGAGGGCGACGAGGTCGTTGGAATGAGTGTTGTGCGTGAGGGTGGCCTTGTGCTCACTGTTTCCGAAACAGGCTACGGCAGACTTTCAAGCCCCGACGATTACCGTGTTCAGAGCAGAGGCGGAAAGGGACTCACCAATTATCATACCGAAAAATACGGCGATGTCGCCGCTATCAAGGTTGTTGACCTTGACGATGATGTTATCATTATCTCCCGTGACGGAATCATAATCAGAATTGCGGCAGAGTCAATCAGACTGTGCTCACGCCCCTCAAAGGGTGTAACCGTTATGAGGGTAGCAAATGATGACAAGGTAGTAACCCTTGCAAGAGCACCCCACGAGAATGATGATGAAAGCACAGAGTCCTCCGACGAGATGAACAGCGAGGGCGAAAAAACCAATGCCGACGCTCAGACAACAGAGAACGGCAGTGAAGCGACTGCTCAATAATTTTTATGAAGCTTGAAAAATTGCGGCTTGGGTATCAGCTCTGCCGCAATTTTCAGTATTAGGCAGAGGTGATATTGTGAAAAAACTACCGATTCTTTTTATTTCAATTTTGCTTTGTGTTTGCTTTGCAGGCTGCGGTGAGGATAAAGGCGAGCTAAAGGTTGACCGACCTCAGAAGATTTCCACAGGAGACGAGATTCTGCCGGCAAAAAATCTGAAATCCGTGGAGGAAAGCCCTAATGTAAACGGTCTGCGGTTTACACAAACTCTTGATGAATTTACCGACAAATACAATGAGATTTCAAATACTGTCGGCGGTGTCGGCATACTGTCAAAGGACGGCTGGAAGAAAAACGGCGGCGAAATCAAGGATAACAACGGAATAAAAATGCAGTATTATTACTATGACGATGATAAATCAAATTTTACGGCAACCGTTGAGCTTGAAAGCGGAAGGCTTGTAAATGTCGGCTGTGCAACAACAATGAATAATTTTGTTGCCGAGAGCGACGGAATAAAAAACAGCGATATTATTCTAAAGAAAAGTGCGGTAATGGCTCAGGCTGTGTGTCAGTTTCCTCAGGGAAGCACTCAGATGCTTCAAAATATATTCTATGTGACAACCTTTGAAAATACAAAGGAGCTTAGGTATCAGGGCTTCATCTTTTCTCTGGAGCTTTCCGAGGACAAAAACGACAGCACAAAAAGTCTTATGCAGCTGAGAGTTTTCCCTGTTACCGATGAAAAATGCAAGGATTGGAATATCACCGACTACGAAGAATATCTTGATAAAACCAAGGCTTCAAGGACGGAGTAAATTTAAAAAAACAAAAATAGCTTGTGAGTATATGAGAGTATATAAGAGAATATAACAGAATATTAAAGCTTGCTCGAAGGTAAATTAATTTTTTTGAAAAAAGTGTTGACTTTAGCAAAAATATATACTATAATCATATCTGCACGAAAAAAGTACAGGAGGAAATTGTTATGTCAACATATTTAGCTAAGAAAAGCGAAATTGAACGCAGCTGGTATGTGATTGATGCAGCCGGCAAGCCCCTCGGCAGAGTTGCAGCTCAGGCAGCAGTTCTTTTAAGAGGCAAGCACAAGGCTATTTTCACACCCAATGTAGACTGCGGTGACCATGTAATTATCATTAATTGTAAGGACGCTGTTCTCACAGGCAACAAGCTTGTTCAGAAGAAGTGGCAGCGCCACACAGGCTATATCGGCCATCTTAAGGAAACCCGTTATGACACTCTTATGGCAACAAAGCCCGAAAAGGCTATGGAGCTTGCTGTTAAGGGTATGCTTCCTAAGAATACACTCGGCAGAAACGCTCTTCTCAGATTAAGACTTTTTGCCGGCGCAGAACACAATCATCAGGCTCAGAAGCCCCAGATGATTGAAGAATAAGAAGGAGGCAGAATATAATGTACGATAAGACACCTTATTTTTACGGCACAGGCAGAAGAAAAAGCTCAGTTGCAAGAGTAAGACTCTATCAGGGCACAGGCAAAATCACAATCAATGACCGTGACATCGACGATTATTTCGGTCTTGAGACTCTCAAGCTCATCGTTAGACAGCCTCTCGCTCTTACAGAGACAGACGAAAAGTTCGATGTAGTATGCAGAGTATCCGGCGGCGGTGTTACCGGCCAGGCTGGTGCTATCCGTCACGGCATTTCAAGAGCACTTCTTCAGTATGATACAGAGAATCTCCGTGGCAAGCTTAAGAAGGCAGGCTTCCTCACTCGTGACCCGAGAATGAAGGAGCGTAAGAAATACGGTCTTAAAGCAGCTCGTAGAGCACCTCAGTTCTCTAAGAGATAATCTTTGTGCTTTCCAGCACGCTTCAAGGCTACTGTTTACAGGGTTTTTGGAGTATTCAGACGGTTTGAGATGTGCTTAAATGTGTTAGATAAGCAACAAGCAAGTAACACATAAGTAACAACAGTTCTCAACCAAAATAAGCAATTAAAAGAGATGTTTTTCTAAGTTCAGAAAGACATCTCTTTCTTTTTTTGCTTATATTTTATTAATGGCATTGATAAGCACCTCAACGTCTAAATGTGTGTACACTCTTTCGGTCATCGTCATAGCGCCCGAGTGTCCAACAATCTTTTTAATTGTGGTTTGGTCAACCTGTGCTTCCGCCAACATTGAAATACAGGTGTGTCGTGTGCAATGCGGCGTGTGATCCATATTCAAATTGACCATAAGCGGCGTAAAATAACTATCGTAGTAATTGCGGTAATCAAACTTGTTGCCGTTTTCGGTATGCAACAGATATTCGCTTTCGCTGTCGTTATACCAATTCGTGAAGAAAGGCAGCACCTTGTCGGCGATCGGTACTCGTCTGATACCGTTTTCTGTTTTGCTGAGCTTGATGTCAAAATACTGTTCGTTCAGGTTTACGTCCTCTCGTTTAAGATTCAGCATTTCGGAAATCCTTACTCCCGAGTAGATAAGCATAAGGACGATTTGATAATATTTGTCGTCCGACGCCTTCCATAAGCGGTCGATTTCTGCTTTGGTGAACTTCTCACGATCCCTTTTGTTCGGGTTGCGGTCTTTATGCTTTACAATGTCCACATATTCGGAGTAGTCCTTGTTGCACAGCTCGTTTTTCATAGCGTATTCATAGAGCTGATTCAAAAGAACTTTCAGCTTCCTTAGTGTGGGATAGTTCTTCCCACAGGTGTTCACGACATTTTGAAGCTCTGCAAGTTTGATTTCTTTGAACACCTTATCGTAAAGAGATGCGCAGGCTTTATATGAAGCCTTGTAGCCCTTTACATTGGATTCCGATACCGTCGGAAACTTTTCCGCAGACCAACGCTCATATACTTCCTTGAATGTAATCTTGGAAGCAGACACGTCAAAGGGATTGTTGTTGTAGTCAGCAAGCATTTGTAAAGCCTCCGATTTGGTGGCTGTATAGCCTATGACCACATAGTCCTGAACCTTTTTGTCAGTCTTTTCATCAATGTGCCAGCCGATAGTTTTTCTGACCATATAGGGTTTTCTACGCCTACCCGATAGCTTTGTGACGCCGCCGTAACCGTTTGGCAACCTCACTCTCCAAAACCTCCTTGTTTTAGTTTTAGTTATATTTATGATAAGAGCTTATTGCTCCGTATCACCTTTGTTTGCTTGTTCTTGGAACTTCTTTGTGTAGTATTCATTGAATCTTCTCAAGCGTTCCTCGTTGTCTAATATTTCATATTCTTTGTCTGTCAAGAAATACTCGCTTCGGGATTTGATTTCTTTTTCTTCCCAATCCCGGAACATATCATAGTCGATTTTGTAGGTTTCAAAACTCTCACGATTAAAATCGAAATCCTTTAACATCGTGTAAAGAGTGCTATTTCCTTCTGCTTCGTGTACATCGAAAACAAGTGAAACCTTTCTGACTTCTTCGGGACCTTTTGTTATCTTGATCTCAAAGCGGACATCTTGTTTTCTGTCCAGTTCAAAGAGATATGCGTATACATCGCCCATTGTTTCCAATTTAATATGCGATGAATCATAGCCCATCAAGTAATTGATGGGCATTTTTAATATGTTCGCTATCTGTTCCAACACAGATACGGACATATCTATTTCTCCGCTTTCGTACTTCTGCACAGTGCGAAGTGATTTCCCTAATTGTTCCGCAAGTTCGGTCTGACTAATCCGAAGTTGCTTGCGCTGTTTGGCAATTCTTTCGCCAATTAAGGTTTGCAAATTATCCATTTCGTCATCACCTCATTATAATAATAGCACACTTGTTTGTGAATTGCAAGTACATTTACGAAATTAAAATACATATTTTTTGAGTTTAAGCATTGACAAGTCATATAAATACGTATATAATGAATATGCGAACTTAAAATACGCAAATAAAAAACAGGAGGATATGCTATGAAGAATAAGCTATATATAGATTGTCCGAAATTCACAGGAAGGAATGTTCCTATTACCGAGATCGCAAAAGCTATCGGCAAGGACGCTCAATATGTCCGTGTTGGATTGCAACAGGGTATCCTAAAATTCGGCTACGCTATGAAGCTTGATAAATCAAGCGAATATAACTATTACTGTCCCGACAAAAAAGTCTGGGAAGAAACCGGCTACTTTAGAGATAAAGAAGCTAGCTAAAAGGAGGAATGAAACAATGGAAGAAAAATACGACCTCTTTGATATAGATGAATCGTATTTACACGCGGTCTCAATGACCGAGCTGTTTGACAGCACCTACAAAAGCAAGCCTCCGATCATCGACGGCTTGCTCTACCGGGGCACATATCTGTTTGTCGGCTCGCCGAAAATAGGCAAGAGCTTTCTGATGGCACAGCTTGCCTATCACGTCAGCACAGGCACAAAGCTATGGGGCTTTGATGTGCGGCAGGGCAAGGTGCTGTATCTCGCCTTAGAGGACGACTATCCGAGATTACAGAAGCGGCTGTACCGTATGTTCGGAACAGCTGAGAACGAAAAACTATTCTTTTCGGTTACGGCACATCGGCTTGGGAGCGGCTTGGACGAACAGATTGACGGTTTCTTACAGAAGCACCCTGATACTTCGCTGGTGATTATTGACACCTTGCAGAAGGTCAGAGAGGTCGGCGGTGAGAATTACAGCTACGCCAACGATTACCAGATCATAACGAAGCTAAAGGGCTTCACGGACAGGCACAACATCTGTATGCTGATTGTCCACCACACACGCAAGCAAACGGCTGACGATAAATTCGATATGATTTCCGGCACCAATGGCTTGCTCGGCGCTGCTGACGGAGGATTTGTTCTTTCTAAAGATAAGCGCACGAGCAATAACGCCACGCTTGAGGTATCAGGCAGAGATCAGCAAGACCAGCGTGTATACTTGAAGAAGAACACGGAAACGCTGGTGTGGGAGTTTGACAAAATTGAAACCGAGCTTTGGAAAGCACCGCCAGAGCCGTTGCTTGACAGGATTGCCGAAAGGGTAACCACCGACGATCCGCAATGGTGCGGAACGCCGACGGAGCTTTGCGAGTATCTCGCCGTTGACATCAAGCCAAACGCTATCACGCAAAAGCTGAATGTCAACGTCAATCGTTTGATGGACGAACACAAGGTCGCCTACCACTACAAGCGCACTCACGAAGGGCGCAGAATCACGCTGACCTATGAGGGCGGCGTGTCAAAGCGTGACAGCTGTGACAGCGATTGTGGGGTGTGTGAAACACCGACACAGCTGACACGGACTGACACGCAATAGAGTTTAGGCGGGGTGCAGGGAGCCCTTTTCAAAGGGCTGCCCTTGCCCCTCGGAGAGCGCAAGACCTGCTTGCAGGTCGCATTTTTGATAGCCCTGCTGTCAAAAGTGCTTTTGCGTTACTCTTGGCAAGAGTAACAGAACCTGAGTTAGAGATAATTCAGTGAGATAACCATATTTAATATACAGATTTGAGTAGATAAATGAAGAGAACGATTAGCGCAATGGTGGGTAAAGGCTCTGTGACACACAACAGCCGCAGCTTCACAGCGGAGAACGTGGACAGCGAACGCACCCACTTGAATATAGATTACTGTAACGAGCCTATCAAGAAAGTGTATCACGAACTGTTTGACGAAGCTCTGAAGCAGAACAACGATAAACAGAAACGCAAGGACAGAAAGATATCCGATTATTATAAGCATATCGAGTCCGGAAAGCAGGAGAAGCTGTTCCACGAGATTATCTTCCAAATCGGCAACAATGACGATATGTCTGCGACAGGAGAACACGCCGAGCTTGCGAGGGCAATCCTCGACGAATACTATCAGGGTTTCCAAGAGCGTAATCCCTACCTGAGAGTATTCTCGGCTCATCTTCATATGGACGAAGCGACGCCGCATATTCATATCGACTTTGTACCGTTCACAACCGGGAGCAAGCGAGGTTTGGAAACGAGGGTTTCTCTAAAACAGGCTATGCTAAATATGGGCTTCAAAGGTCAGGGTAAGAGCGACAATGAGCTGAATCGCTGGATACTTTCCGAAAAGAAAGTTCTTGCTCAAATTATGGAGCGGCACGGTATCGAGTGGGAACAGAAGGGTACTCACGAGCAGCACCTGTCCGTCCTTGATTACAAAAAGCAAGAGCGAGCCAAAGAGGTCGCCGAACTCGACAGGGAAATCGAGGAAAAGCAGCTTGAGGTCAAAGGGCTGAAAGCGACGGTTGAGAAAATCGAAGAAGCGCAGGAGCTTCTCGGCGACGTTGAAAAACGGCTTGACGAAGATCCTCAGTTGCAACTCCCGGAGCCGCAGGGTCTGATGACAGCAAAAAGCTACAAGAAAAAGTTTGTAGATCCGCTGATAAATCGGCTGAAAAACCTTGTCCGAACAGTCCTCGCCAGAAGCTATCAGGGCTGGGAGAACTACTACCGTATCAATAATCTGAACGGCAGATTATACAGCGAAAACAAAAGTCTGAAACACGAGAATTCAAGGTTGAAGGAATTGAATAATCAACTCCGTGAACAAAATAAAGCCTACCGCTTGTTGGAAAAGGTTTTCGGAAAGCACAAGCTCAATGAGGTTATCGAGCAGGCGAGAGGATACAAAAAGTCAAAACAGCGTGACGCACGCTGAATATAATTAAGGAGGAATTACAAATGAAACAACACATCACAGACGAAAGAACAGGTATCAGCTACACCTTGCAGGGAGATTATTACCTGCCGGATTTGAAGCTACCTGAACAGCCAAAGGTAGAAATCGGGATATGGGGCAAACGGCATTTGCGGTACATCAAGCAGCACCACAAAATCCGCTATACCAATCTGCTGACAAGCTGCAAGCTCACCGCCTACCTTGCCGATATTGATGAGCAGGCGGAGGATATGTTCTTTCGGTTAGTAAAACAACTCTCCGAAAAGGAAGGCGTAACCGAACAACTTAAAGCAGACGATCAAATGCTGTGGGTACGGAAAATGAACAACATTAGGAATATAGCGAGAAATGTGGTGAATAATGAAATAATATTAACTTAAAAATCTACCCATGCATATCTTTTTTGATATGCATGGGCAATTCGTTTTTGTATGTAAAATTGGGTTTGAGGAGCATAAATGTCGTTAGTTTTAATAAATATCAACCAGTTTACACTTATTTCTACAGATATTTTAAAAAAATAGTAGAATTAAATCCAAAACCATTGACTTTTGGTTTTAATATGTATATAATAGTTGTTGAAAGAGGGATGACTATGAAAAGTGGTTATAAACCTCAATGGTTACCTGTTGATGCATCTATTATTGATCCATCGTACTTTTTTGACGAGCTAATAGATGCTAATGCAAAACTTGAGGTATATAAAGAAAAAATAAAGGACAGTAAACTAGATAGCTCGTGGTTTATGCCTACATTGCAGCAAAAAGAAGCACTTGCTTCATCTGCGTTGGAAGGGACTCAAGCAACTCTTGACGGAGTGCTTGTTAATGAAGTCGTTCCTAATGAAAAGGACAAAAACCTAAACGAAGTTAAAAATTACTATTCAGCTACGGTAAGTGGTTATGAATACTTGCAAAAACGAGATTTTACTGATGAGTTTTTCTTTAAAATGCACAGAAAACTTATGGATGGAAATGTTAGAAAACCCAAAATTGTGGGGGCATATCGTACAGAACAAAATTTTATAGGACGAAACGATTCCACGCACGCTATAACATTTATTCCTCCGGATCCCAAAGATGTTAAACCACTAATGGATAATCTCATAGATTATATGAATAATGCAAATGACAATCTTCGTCCGTTGGTTCAAACGGCAATAATTCATGCTCAGTTTGAAACTATACATCCGTTTATGGATGGTAATGGTCGAGTGGGAAGATTGTTAATTCCGATGTATTTGTTTGCTAAAAAACAAATTGATCTACCCTGCTTTTTTATCAGCGAGGCGCTTGAAAGAGACAAGATTAGATATTACACGCTGCTGAACAACATTCGATATGAAAATGATTGGAATGAGTGGATTAAGTTTTTTCTTGAAACAGTTAAAAAACAATGTGATAAATACATAGGAATTATTAGTGATATCAACACACTTTATGAAAAGCATTTGGAGATTGCTCGTGAATTAGCTAGGT
The DNA here is from genome assembly GCA_945607165.1 of uncultured Ruminococcus sp. Lineage (GTDB taxonomy): Bacteria > Bacillota > Clostridia > Oscillospirales > Acutalibacteraceae > Ruminococcoides. The sequence continues at coordinate 19,674 of CALYYZ010000001.1, forward strand.
CATCAAATATAGTAGATATTATAAATCTTCTGTATAAGCATCCAGTAACTACAGCTAAGCAGATATCTGAGGAAACAGATATTCCTCTTACGAGCATTAACCGTTATTTAAATTTACTTGTTGAACACAAAATACTGTTTACAGATAGAAAGAGCAGAAACCGAAATTATTTCTATTTCGCTTTGCTTGATATTCTTAAATAAAACAACACATACAATACGAAAAAGAAAAGACATCGAGTTGCCGCTCGATGCCTGTGGGGTGACAGAAGCACGGAATGTTGTACTTTGCCTTAATCACAGACTCATTGTACCACACTTTGTTTCCGATTGCAATATGAAATCTGTACCTAGAAAGGTGAAAAAACACAGGCTTTTTCTAAAAATGTGATAATCATATATTATTATTTTTAGAAAGGAGTAATACAGATGAAAATTAAGTATTCGTACTATATTTGTAAATGTGGTAAAAAAATTATACCGTTTTCCAATCCGTGTAAATGTCCGCACTGTGGACGAGTAACAATTTTAAAGTGAGGTATTAACAATGAGTAAAAATCAACACGTTACACCACATCCGCTTGGTGGATGGCAGGTTAAAGGCGATAATAATAGCAGAGCTACAGCAAGAACAAGAACCCAGGGCGAAGCTATAAAGATTGCACGAGATATTGCTATTAACAATCGTTCGGAAGTTGTAATTCATAGAACTGACGGAAGGATTAGAGATAAAAACTCCTACGGCAACGACCCTTTCCCACCAAAAGGTTAATGTAACTTTCAAACTCCCTGCTTGCATAGAAAGGCAAGTAGGGAGTTATGTTCATAGACAGGGTAACTAAATCTGCAAATGATAAATTATTAGCATGTTATAGACCAATTTTAAAGGTGTAACAGAATTTTAATTTGACTAATTATAGCGTAAATTATATAATTAATATGAGAATTTATATGTAAATAAGGGTGAAACGCTAATTTTTTATTTTGTATCTTAGCAAAGTACGTTTTATGGAACTTTGCTTTTGATATAATGTTATTATCAGTTAGTGCAACATCTATTTTTGATAATATGTTTGGGTGAGAAAAATGTCAGTTAAAGTTAAGTCAAGTGAATATAAGACTTCTTTGATAAATAACAGAAGATATTTAGGAAATAAATATAAGCTTCTGCCATTTATTACGAGAGTAGTTACTGACGAATGTGCAGATATCGATTCAATAGCTGATATTTTTGCGGGTACCGGTGCAGTATCATCTGCATTTACCGATAAGACGATTATTACCAATGATTTAATGTATAGTAACTATATTTGTAATTACGCTTGGTTCGGAGCAGAGGAATACGATCCTCAAATCATTATTGATTGCGTCGTAAGATATAACTTACTCGCTGATTTAGATGATAATTATATGACAGAAAACTTCTCTGATACATATTTCAGCAGAGATGACTGCGCTAAAATAGGTTATATCAGAGAAGATATTGAAACCTTATATAAAAATGGTGATATTAATACCAGAGAACGAGCAATTCTGATTACTTCTTTGTTATATGCTATGGATAAAATAGCTAACACCTGCGGTCACTATGATGCATACCGAAAAGGTGTTGAGTTTGAAAAATCGCTTGAATTGTTTGTTCCGTTAGCAGAGGTTAATAATAACATTGAAAATAAATGTTTTAATATGGATGCTAATGACTTAGTTAAGAATATTTCCGCAGATTTATTCTATATTGATCCGCCTTATAATTCAAGACAATATTGCGATGCATATCATCTTTTGGAGAATGTTGCACGCTGGGAAAAGCCCGAAGTGTTTGGTGTAGCGAGAAAAATGGACAGAAGCTCAATGAAAAGCAAATACTGCACACAATCAGCAACTGAAGCTTTTGAACAACTTGTTTCGGATATAAAAACTAAATACATTCTTCTTTCCTATAACAATATGGCGGAAAAAGGTAATGATAGGTCAAATGCAAAAATCGCTGATGAGGATATTTTAAGAGTTCTGCGAGCAAAGGGTAGTGTGAAAGTTTTTTCCGAAAGCTATAAAGCTTTTACTACAGGAAAATCAGATATTGAAGATAACGAAGAAAGATTGTTCTTATGCAAGTGTTTCGATTAACTGATACAAAATTAATACAGTCACCACTTAATTACACCGGTGGCAAGTATAAGCTATTGCCACAGATTTTACCCTTTTTCCCAAAAGAGATAGATTGCTTTGTGGATTTATTCTGCGGCGGTTGTAATGTCGGAATCAATGTTGATTCTAAAAGCGTTATCTATAATGATATTGACGAGCATTTATTCTACCTGTTCAACACTTTTAAGAACTTAGACAAAGATATTATCTTTGAATTGATTTTTAAGATAATCAAGGACTATGATTTATCTCTTGTCTGCGAGCATGGGTACGATTATTATAATTGCGAAAGCAGCAAGGGCGTTGGCGGTTATAATAAAGAACGATTTTTAAAACTGCGTGACGATTTCAACCACCATAAACAAGAAGATTACTATTATTACCTTATGCTATATGTGATGATAGTATATGCTTTTAATAATCAGATTCGTTTTAACGCAAAAGGTGAGTACAATCTGCCCGTAGGCAAAAGAGATTTCAATAAAAAAATGCAAAGCAAACTGTCAGACTTTATTGACAGATTACAACGACAAGATTGCCGTTTTACATGTAAGAGCTTTACCGAATTTGATACCTCCGGTTTGACTAACCGAGATTTTGTCTATGTTGATCCGCCGTACTTGATTACCTGCGCCACATACAATGAACAGGATGGTTGGAATGAAGAACACGAAAGAGAGTTGTTGAAGTTCCTCGATAATCTGAATGGTATGGGGATTCGTTTTGCTCTTTCAAATGTCCTTCGGAGTAAAGGCAAAGAAAACAGAATACTAATTGGGTGGTTAAGAGAAAACCTTACTAAATATAAAATACATAGTTTAAACTACGGATATTCTAATTCTAATTATCAGACAAAGGACAAAGAAACAAAAAGTGAAGAAGTTTTGGTTACAAATTACTGAGGTAAAACTATGACGAACGAGATTCCTTATAAGAGTTTTTGCTGGGCTTTGGGAACAACCAGCTTTAGAACAAAAGATTTTAATAAGACCATTGAGGAACAGCTTGCGCTACTCAATGAATTTTGGGAATTGCCTGAAAATCAAAATGCAAACTGGTCTGGTGACAACGATACGCAGACACGTTATTACGAATTTATGAAAGAGAAAGTGTTTGTTGTCGGAAGTGCAAATAACAAACCAAAGGACGCTCGTGAAAAAACCTCTGGTTTAGTTGATATTGGTATTATTGATGAGAATCGCAAACTTACCGAAGCTGGAAGAGCGCTGTTAGAAATTAGTCAATCAAACGACTTTTCTTCAGATAACTTTTTCCAGATCCCTAAAGATAGCTTCTTGTATCTAAGACAGTTACTAAAAACATATAACAGTGTTGACGGCTCTATTGTAAGACCGTTTATTATATTGCTCTATGTCCTTTCAAAAGTTGAATATTTATCATTAGATGAGTTCACCTATTTACTTCCATTATGTACAAGTGCCGAATATACAGAGCAGATAATTGGTGGTATTCAAGCTTGTCGGAATCATACAGTTTCATTTGATGATATTATAATAAACAGATTGCTTGAAATGGATAACTATCAAGCAGCATTAGATAAGTTGCTTGAAAACACAGTTACGGAGAGCCTAATCTGTGAAATCGGTTTAAATCGAAAAAGCCGAAACTACGATAAGACATATCTTCGCCTTTATGATGAGTTGTATTCTGTTTTCGTCAATCACGATAACGCTCGAATTCCGCTTATTTTCTCTGCAACTAAGAATATAAACATAGGTAAGTGGTGGAGAAGGTATTTGTTCAATACATCTTCTGAAAAAGCTATTGAAAAGAATCCGGTTGCTTGTTTGAAGCATACTGCTTTTGCGGGTGTATCAACGGAATCAGAATTCAAGACCGTTTTCTTTAAAACAATGCACTTGTTTAAGGCAAAGGCAACCTTATCCGATTACCTTGATTTAAACAGGCGATATATCCGTACTACAGATATTATTTTGTTTGAGGACAGTAATATAAAGCTGGATATTATTCCAAAGCATTTCTTTAATTCGATTGCTGATGAGCTGCACCATTACGCCTACACCACTTGTGACATATTGTTTGAAGATAGTAAACTGGTTGAGATTGCTGATTGCCTTGTAATTAATGAGGAAACTGTAATCGAAGGCGTAAATGCTGAACTCGGCACAAATGTCACTACAATAGGTGAAGCAAGAAATGTTCTCGAAGATAACCGCTATCGTAGATTGCAGCATCTGATTGATACGAGGTTTACCGACGAAACGATTGTAACCTTACTCGGATATTTTGAGAGCAGAAACGACACCGAAATAAAGAGTATGGTAACGGAAAACGCAGACATTCCGACTATCTTTGAATATGTGTTAGGTATTCTCTGGTATAAAATCAGCGAAAGACAGGGTAAGATTCTTGATTATATGAAATTGTCCCTTGACGCTGATCTCTTACCCAAAACACACGCCGCCGGTGGTGAAGCGGATATTGTATATGAATATCCCGAAACAGAATATTATCCTGCTCATTCTCTTTTGATTGAAGCAACTCTGGCGGATAGCACAAATCAAAGACGTATGGAGATGGAGCCTGTTTCCAGACACTTGGGCAGACATCTTATCAGAACAGGTAATCTTAATTCCTATTGTGTTTTTGCGACAACTTATCTTGATATAAATGTTATCGCAGATTTCAGAGGAAGAAAGCATATGCCGTTCTATGATACACAGGATTATACTAAAAGTGTTCCGGGAATGAAGATTATTTCACTACAAACATCTGAACTGAAAACTATTATTGATAACCAAAAGAATTATAAACAATTATACCAAATATTCAATGAAGCTTATATATCCAATCTTCCTCCACATATGTGGTATGAAGAGTGTATAAAAAATCTATTATAATTAACGCTAGTGGGGCTAGGCTTAAAATATGAGATTTGCGGTGAAGGAGAATACCTAATGGCTGAACATCCAATTGTTTTTTTACATTTAAGTGATATACATATCTGCAATGAGAAAGATATAAGCGATAAACATATCAACAAGATAGTCGATTCTTTAAGAAGCTATAAAACTGATTTTAATACAATTATAATAATTATTTCGGGTGATATAACTCAATCGGGTGAACGAAATCAATTCAAAAATGCATTTAAGCTAATGGGAAGTTTAATTAAACAATTGAGTGGTGCGTTTAAATGCAATTGTAGAGTTATAGTTGTTCCGGGTAATCATGATGTTGACCACAGTGCAGCAATTCTAAAGATAGAAGACTTAAAAGATGAAAAATACTTAGAACTTGAAGTTGAAGAACATAAAAAGCTAAGAGAATTTTATGCTTTCTCAAAATATAATAAATGCTTTGAAAATTCAGAAATATATACCTACAAAACAATTATAGATATTGATGGATATAGGATTCAGTTTAACTTAATTAATAACGCCATATTTTCAACTCTTGATCAGTATAAGGGCCTTTTATATATCCCTGATAATAATATTAAAAATTTACAAGCTGAGAAGGATATTGATTTTATAGCCACTGTTATGCATCATGCTCCAGACTATTATAGAGATGAAATAAAAAACAACATAGAGGATAGATTGATAAAGTGTAGCGATATTCTATTTCATGGACATGAACATTATAATTATGATAAAAATGTCTCTTTTTCTAATTCCAAAAACACGATAATTCAATCTTGTGGATGTTTATGTGATAAAGGGAATTGGAAAATCGGATCGTATTTTGTGGGGCTATTATACCCTGGCGAGGGGACATATAATTACCACAAATTCAGATGGAATGAAAATGCACAACAATACGAGCACGATGAGCTTATAACAAATGACATCTCCAACGATTCTTCTGATTTACAAACAACTGACGATTTTAGAGAGTTTATTTTTGAAGAAAGCTTTGATTATTATGTTTTTCCTGTAATAATGTATCAAGGAGAGAATGATAACGATAGTTTTAAAATCGAGTCTATTGATAGATTAAAAGAAGAATTATTGAAACACAATTACTCATTGGTTAACGGAGCGAGTAATATAGGAAAAACTACATTACTAAAAAAATTATTCTTATCTTTTTCACAAGACTATTATGTAATATATGGTAGTGCAGATAAAATTGCAGAAAAAAGCAAAAACAAAAAACAAAACATAAAAAAACTGATTGAATCATTGTTCTATGATATTTATGGGAATGATAAAAGTAAATATCAGACCTTCGAACAAAAAGATAAAAAAGATTGTGTTTTTATTTTTGATGATTTTGAAAACATAGACGGTATTAATCTAAATGATTTTCTTGATGGGTTAGATAATCATTTTGGAACAATTATTCTGTCTACTTCAAGAGTAGTAGAATTTGACCCTCGCAATATAAACCTTGTTGACAAAGGTGGAATAGCTAGATTTGAAATAAAAGCCCCGGTGGGACATAAACGTCGAGAACTAATTAATGCGGTTGTAAAAACAAAAGCAAAAGATAAATCACCTGATAAGATAGAAGAAATTGTCGAACAAGTTGATCGTTTGATTAAAACCCAGTTAAGTATTATACCTCCAGAGCCATATTATATCATACAAATAACTGAAAACTACATGAATAATGTTGGAGAAGCCGTTTACAAAACAACAAATTCATTCAGTAAAGTATTTGAAGCAAATCTAACTAATAGATTAGATTTTGCATTAAAAACGAATAATAGAATCAAAGGTCTTACTGTTGAGTTAATGTATGTATTCTTAAGTAGAATTGCGTACTATATTCATTTTAACACAGCATATCCTATAAAAAGAGCAGAGATTGATAAAATTATTAGCGAATATAATAGCGTATACGGATATTCGTTTGAAACAGAAGATGTTATCTGTATTGCAAAGTCTGCAAAAATAATAAACAATACCCCTGATAGTCGGGAATTATTCAGATTTCAAAACAAAAGTGTTTTAGCCTATTTTGTTGCAAAGGAAATCATTAGAAAAAAAGACAAAGAAGCAATGAACGATGTAATTAACAAGGCTTGTTTTAACATTTGCACAGACATTCTATTGTTTATAATCTATTTGACAGACGAGATAAATATAATCGTAGATATATTATCTTTTATTACTAGTATCGTCAGCGCAAATTCATCATGGAATGAAATGAAAATTCCAAATAATATTCCAGCTTTTCTTCAAAACAACAAATCTTTGCTTCCCGAAGAACGTACAATAAAAAAGGAAAAAGGGAAAAAACAGATTCAAAAAAATGAAGAAATAGCAGAAGAAAATATGCTAACAGAATTTACAATAAAAGATGTCTATGATTGGGATGATTGTAATATTGAAAAGTTTAATAACCAACTGATTCGTATGACATCTTTGTTACAAATAATATCAAAGAGTCTTCCGTGTTTTGAACATTTGCTTACCAAACAAGAAAAGAAAGCTCTTGTTGAAACTCTTTATACCTTGCCGAATAGAATTTTTATGTTCTGGGGTAAGTTTATTGATGAAAATTACGATGAAATTATAGGAGAATTAAAAACTTTCCCATATTTTACAAACAAAAAACCAGATCTTCGAGAATATGAGATTGAAGAAAAAGTCAAATCAGCATTTGCAGTATACTCTATGAATCTATTGTTGAATCTATACTATATTCCAGCACTTAACGCCATAGGAAACAATACTTTGCAGTTTATAGGAAACAAAGAGTTATTTGATTTTGATACTGAAATTACATATCAAATCGAGAATCTTATGTTTTTAGAGCAAAATCATAATGATCCTAGTTTTGTTGCAAATGCTATAAAACTTAAAGATCAATCTAATGATATGATTTCAAAGTATTTACTTAATCGAATTGTGAAACATGGTTTGATTACAAGAAAAGATTCAAGAGAAAACATCGATAAACTTGAAAGTAAGTTTTATCCAAACGCAAAAAAGGCCTTTTTTATCGAAAGGCAAAAACATAAGAGTCAAAAGAAGTAGTAACGTGCAAGTCCTGCCCTTGCTGGTCGTTATTTACTGAGTAAACGACCTATCCTCAGTAAATTCAATGCATATCATCTCGCTACGCTGACGTTACTACAGTATTAGTATATTCTATTGCAGCGACAATATTCTAATTAGTTAAGGATTATTCAAAATAATCCGTATGGGATTTATTCTTTATATAGCATTGTAATTAGAGGTATATTGTTGTAAAACAAAGTCGTTCATTAGTAACACACAAGCAACAAAATAATGCAAAAGCCCTGTAAACAAGCCGATTTTTGCGTTTGAAAAGTTCTCAAAGAGATAAAATTTTATACTTTATCTTCATCAACTCCAAGGCTCCAAAAGAGCTTTGGAGTTTTGTTTTTTGTTTCTTTGTCCTTTTGGGCATAAATATAGGCTGCCGCAAATCAAAGGATTTGGCGGCAGCCTATTTTTATTTGATAGAAAAATAGAACAAACTGTATAATTTATATTTATGGTTCGTAAAAAATACAAACTGTAATTCATTAACGATCCTATCAAATAAAAAATTAATAATGCCCGCTCAGTTGCGCCCTGCGTGCGCACGAGCGATGGCTAAAGAAAGCGTACGCACAATATGCGCACGCTTTCTTGAGATCAATTTAACCATTGAATCTTGACAGGAAAGCTTGAGTTCGGGGGCTTCTCGGGTTGCCGATAACCTCTTCGGGTGTGCCCTCCTCCTCAATAACTCCGTCAGACATAAAAATAATTTTGTCTGCTACATCTCGGGCAAACTCAATCTCGTGGGTGACAACAATCATTGTGCTGTCTGAGGATTTCAGTCCCCTGATTACATTAAGCACCTCGCCCGTAAGCTCGGGGTCAAGCGCAGAGGTCGGCTCGTCAAAGCAGAGCACATCGGGGTTTAACGCAAGCGCTCTGGCTATAGCCACACGCTGCTGCTGACCGCCGCTGAGGTTGCACGGATAGGAGTCTATTTTGTCGGAAAGTCCCACCTTGTCAAGCAAGGCAAGAGCCTCTTCTCTTATGAGTGCCTTTATTTCGCCGGGCTTTGTCAGTCCCTTGTAATTTGCACCGTTCTTTAATTTTTTGTTGTGCAGCTTAGGCGCAAGCATAACATTTTCTATTGCGGTGTATTGCGGAAAGAGGTTAAAGGACTGAAAAACTAAGCCGAAATGCAGACGGTTTTTACGAATTTGAGAATCCGTCATATTGTTCTTGGTATCTCCGTCAAAAAGCACAGTGTTGTTTACGGAAATTTTGCCGGAGTTGGGGGTTTCAAGGAAATTCAGACACCTGAGCAGTGTTGTTTTTCCCGAACCCGACGAGCCGATAATCGCAAGCACCTCGCCTTTTTCAAGCGAGAAGCTTATGTCTTTTAACACCTGTGTTTTGCCGAAGCTTTTTTTGATTCCCTCAACTTGTAATAATGCCATCTTATGTCCTCCTTAACCTTTGTAAAAATCAAGCTTTTTCTCAATGAAGGAGAACAGCAGGGTAAGTATACCGCAGAAAGCAAGGAAGAACAAGGCTGAGTAGAACAACGGCCATATAAGACCTACCATTGAAAAATCCTTGGCGTTCATAAGTATTTCGGGAATGGCTATTACACTGGCAAGAGAGGTGTCCTTTACAAGGGTGATGATTTCGTTGCCTATAGGCGCAGTTATTCTTTTGATAACCTGTAACAGCACAACATTAAAGAAAATCTGTGACCTTTTCATACCGAGCACATAGCCGGCTTCATACTGCCCCTTGGGAATAGACTCGATGCCGCCTCGGTAGATTTCCGAGAAATATGCGGCATAGTTTATTATGAAGGCAATCAAAGCTGCCTGCATTCTGTCAAAGGCAAAGCCGCCCTGTGAAGCCAGCGGGGGTATGTAGAACACCACGAAAAGCTGGAGCATAAGCGGTGTTCCTCGGATTATCCATACAAAGGTTTTTGTCAGCCATTTCAAGGGCTTAAACTTTGACATTGAGCCTAACGAAACCACCAGACCGAGAGGGAGCGCCGCTAAAAGCGTTATTGCAAATATAAAACAGTTTTCACCAAAGCCCGTAAAGAGCTGGCCTGTTACACTTAAAAATTCTTCCATTCAAACAGCCCATTTCAAAGCGATCAGCTTATTTATTGCCAACTAAAAGCAAATCCTCAAGGTCGTACTTTTCGGCAATCTTCTTGAGTGTGCCGTCATTTGCGACTGCGTCGATAGCGTCGTTGATTTTCTTGAGAGTTTCCTTGTCATTCTTGCGTATAGCAATACCGTACTGCTCGGGAGAGAATGACTTTTCATCAACAACCCCAAGGTCTGCGTAGTCAGAGCCGTCGGAAAGTGTGCCGATTGACATTACATAGTCGATGATTGCGATGTCTGCTGTGCCTGACTTAACCTCAAGCAAAGCCTTTGCCTGTGAGTCAACTCCGAGATAGGTTGCCTGCTTGAAGAATTCGTCTCCCTTTGCAACCTCTTCTCCTGCCGACTTCTTCTCTGCTACAACTGTAGCTCCCTTAAGAGCGTCAGCTTTGGTATACTTGTCAGCGTTTGCCTTTTTTGTAACCATAACCTGCTTGTTTTCCATATAAGCAGTTGAAATACCCATATTTTCTTTTCTTTCATCGGTAATTGTCATACCGTTCCAGATGCAGTCGATTGTTTTTGCGTTAAGCTCAACCTCCTTAGAATCCCAGTCGATTTTCTGGAACTTTGCCTTAACGCCAAGCTTCTCGCAAACAGCCTGAGCAAACTCTGTTTCAAAGCCTGTAAGCTCGCCCTTGTCGTCCTTGTAGTTCATCGGCTCAAAATATGTAATACCGATAACAAGCTCGCCCTTGTCGGCAATGTAGCTCCAATCGCCTGCGGCTGCATTTGAATTTGAGCCTGAAGAAGCCTGATTGCTGCCTGAGCAGCCCACGAATAATGCTGCCGTTAAGGTAACGGCAAGAAGTAATGCAATGATTTTTTTCATTTGAAATTCCTCCGATTCATTTAATGTATTATATTATAACATTATCATATTACTGTAGTAAAGTGTTTTTTTAAATTTGTTCATTTATTTTTAGTATAATAATTATTCTCTGTGCAACAATCATATTTTGACGAGAATAATGACAAAAAATTGTATAGTTTATTGAAATGTGATATTGTGTGTGATATAATTTTATACGGTATTATAGGGGGGAGAACAAAATGTACGATGACAAAACCTGCTTTATCAACGAAAATGCAGGAAACGGTGCGGCGCTGCTTGTGTTTGACGCAACAAGAAGGCCTGTATCCTATAAGCTTAGCCGCCATATGACCTTGGGCAGGCGCAAGCCGGATTCCGTCTGCAACATTACGGTTGTTTCTGCCATAACGGGTTCTCAGCAGGGCGAGTTTATTTATAACGACTTTGACGATTCCTATTATTACTGTGACAATGACAGCAAAAACGGAACCTATGTGAACGGCAGACTTGTCAGAGGCCGCAATCATCCGGTGAAGCTTTCCGACGGAGATATTATCAGAATCGACCACAAAATTCTGAGCAAGCCTCACGATCAGGCGGTGCTTATTATTTTCAGCAAGAGCATTGACTTTAACAGCAGCTGGAATCAGTGTATGTTAAGCCCCGGTTCTGTTATCAGCATTGGCAGAGACAGTACCAATAATATAGTAATTAATGACATCACCGCTTCGAGAAGACACGCTACAATCAGCAACAGCGACAACGGAATTCTTTTGTATGACAACAACAGTCAGAACGGAACATCGGTAAACGGATATGACATTAATAAGGTTCAGATGATTTATGACCACGATGTTATTTTGATTGGAAGAACTGTTTTTGTTGTTATCGGAAATATGCTGTTCTATAACGACAAAAAGGAAAACAAGGGAAGTCTGATTGTCAACATTGATAAAAAGACGGTCGGCGTAAACAGGAAGGTGCTTATCAGAGATATCCGGTTCGAGGCTGAATACGGTGATTTTGTTTTGATTTTGGGAAGCTCAGGCGCAGGAAAAACAACGCTTATTAATGCTATTTTAGGCGACGGAAAGGCTGACGGCAAGGTTATTCTTGACGGTAAAAACCTATACGATAATTTCAAGACGATGAAATCACAGCTTGGAATCGTGCCTCAGTTTTTGACACTAAGACTCAATGATACGGTTAAAAACACGCTGATGGATGTCGCTGATGTCAAGATGGACAAACGGCAGTATTCAAAGGCAGACAAGCAAAAAATGATTGACGAGATTCTGGAAAAGGTCGGTGTGTCGGGACTTAAAAACCACCTTATCCGCCAATTAAGCGGAGGACAAAAGAAAAAGGTTTCGGTTGCCACTCAGCTTGTCGGCTTCCAAAAGGTGTTTATCTGTGACGAGCCTGACTCCGGACTTGACCCGGCTTCAAGAATCCAGCAGATGGAGATTCTCAAGGAGGTATCGCAAAACAACAAAATTGTTATGGTGATTTCTCACGGTCCCAATGACGCTATCAACACGCAGACCGGAGAGACCTTGTTTACAAAGGTGCTTGTGATTGCAAAATCTTCTAAGGATAATGCGGGACACCTTGCGTTCTTTGGCCCGGTGAACAACGCCCTGAGCTTTTTCGGGGTACAGTCGCTTCAGGATATCGTTTTGAAAATTAATCCTAAGCACGAGGGCGGTCAGGGACTTGCTGATTTATATATTGATAAATACAACAGCTTAAACAGGAGGGTGTAATTATGGGAGCTTCTTTCTCAACGCAGACAAGCGTGTATTTTAAGAAAATTGCAAGAATCGCTATGAGAGAAAAGGCTTGGAAGTTTATAGTATTCGCAGGAATTATCGCTTTTATAGTTGCGGCGGTAGTCGGCGGAGATATGTTTTCTACATATGACGACACAAAGTCAGGATTTTTCACGATTGCCTCTGCTTGTATCTGGATAGGAATATTCAACTCTATCCAAAGCGTGTGCAAGGAGCACGAGATTATCCGTTCCGAGTACAGACAGGGTATGAAAATATCCTCATACATCATTGCAAATGTGCTTTGGCAGGCTGTTTTGAGCCTGATTCAGAGTGTACTGACCTTTGTTATCCTCTGTATATTTGTTGACTTTAACTCTGACGGAATAATATTATCAGCCTATGTTGAGTACTTTACAACAATATATCTTCTGATTTTCTGCTCGGCTGTTTTAGGCTTGATGGTTTCCTCTGTTTCGGGCAATCCGACCACCGCAATGACAATTATGCCGTTTGTGCTGATTTTACAGCTAATTATGAGTGGAGTTTTGTTTGAGCTTGAAGGCTTTGCCGAGGGTCTTGCGGTAATCACCTTCAGCAAATGGGGAATGTCTGCCTTTGGCAGTATTGCAAACCTGAACAGTGACTCATATTCGCTGGCAATCAGCGAGGCTTTCCCGAATGTTGTTCGTCTTGAGGAGGAGGAGTGCTTCAATCACGAGGCATCAAACCTTTTGCTTGCCTGGGGCAGTTGTGCGCTTATCGCCGCTGTGTGTGTTGTCGTAAGCATTGTAAGCATTAAGCTTAAAAACAAAGATTCCTAAGGGAACACAGAATAAATCACATCAAAAGATGTGCAAACGATTCAATCATTGTTTTTGATATATTAGTCACAATAAATATTATAACATAATAAATTAAGGCTTCCGTAGGTGGTGTTCACTCATAAAAGCGTATGACTTTTTGTGTGAACATCACGGGAAGCCTTTTCCATTTATATTTCTCCGGTGTCGGATTCGGAGATTTCTCTGAGGCGGGAATGGTTTTTAATGATGATTTTTCGGTATTGAGTTGTGATTATTCCCCGGGCTGCGAGCTTTGAGAGGGTTTTGCTGACGGTTACCCGTGACACGCCCACTGACGAGGCTATTTCCTCGTGCGTAAGCCTTACGGTGCCGTCGGCTTCACTACAGATAAGCAATCTTGCTATTCTCGCTCTTGCCTGCAAAAAGGTCATTGAATCAAGCTGAGTAGACAAAAGACGGATTCTTTTTGACAATATTTCAAGCAGCTCAAGAGCAAGATTCGGCTTCGTCTTAAAAAGCTCGGTAAGGGTGTTTTTGTCAACGGTGACAACCTCACAGGCGGTAACGGCTCTGGCTGAGCTTACTCTCGGCAGACCGTCAAAAAACGCACCTTCGCCCAAAAGCTCTCCGCCGCAGGCGGTGCTCAAAGTTCGCTCCATTCCGTCGGGCGAATTCATAAAGACGCAGACCTTACCCCTTTTTAAGTAGCAAAAGGTTGTTGCTGTGTCGCCCTGGCGGTAAATTATCTCGCCTTTTTCATAGCTTCGGACAGTAGGCAGCCTGTCAAAAATCCTCTGCATATTGCTGCCTGACGAATCAGCTTTGCTGCTGTAGCTTTCAACTTGCATAATATCACCGATGTAATAATCTCTGTCAGCCGATTATTTCTTTGCCGCCCATATACGGTCTCAGAGCAGTCGGAATATTTACCGTGCCGTCTTCGTTGAGATTGTTTTCAAGGAAGGCAATCAACATTCTGGGGGGAGCAACAACTGTGTTGTTGAGGGTGTGAGCAAAGTATTTTTTGCCGCCCTCGCCCGATACACGGATTTTCAAACGACGAGCCTGAGCGTCACCGAGGTTGGAGCAGGAGCCGACCTCAAAATATTTTTTCTGACGAGGCGACCACGCCTCAACATCTATTGAACGAACCTTGAGGTCTGCCAAATCACCCGAACAGCACTCAAGTGTTCTTACGGGTATATCAAGAGAACGGAAAAGGTCAACTGTGTTCTGCCACAGCTTGTCAAACCAAGCCTTGCTTTCTTCGGGCTTGCAGACAACAATCATCTCCTGCTTTTCAAACTGGTGAATTCTGTAAACGCCTCTTTCCTCAATGCCGTGAGCACCCTTTTCCTTGCGGAAGCAGGGAGAATAGCTTGTTAGCGTTTGCGGCAGATCTTCTTCCCTGTTTATTGTGTCGATAAATTTTCCGATCATAGAATGTTCGCTTGTGCCGATGAGGAATAGATCCTCTCCCTCAATTTTATACATCATTGAATCCATTTCGGCGAAGCTCATAACACCGGTTACAACATTGCTTCTTATCATATAGGGCGGAATACAGTAGGTAAAGCCTCTGTCAATCATAAAATCTCTGGCATATGAGATTACTGCGCTGTGGAGCCTTGCAATATCTCCCATTAGATAGTAAAAGCCGTTTCCTGCAACCTTTCTTGCTGAGTCAAGGTCAATACCGTTGAGCTTTTCCATTATCTCGGTGTGGTAGGGTACTTCAAAATCGGGCACAAACGGCTCGCCGAAGCGTTCAACCTCAACATTCATTGAGTCGTCCTTGCCGATGGGTACTTTCTCGTCAATAATCTGAGGAATCTGCATCATAATCTCGGTAACCTCTGCGCTGAGCTTTGCTTCCTTTTCCTCAAGCTCGGAAAGCTGCTGTGCCTGCCTTGTTACCTCTTCCTTGAGAGCCATTCCCTCTTCCTTTTTGCCCTGTGCCATCAGTGCGCCGATTTGCTTTGAAACCTTGTTACGGTTTGAACGAAGCTCATCTGCCTGCTGCTTTACGGCACGGCTCTGAGCGTCAAGCTCAATTACCTTGTCAACCAGCTCAAGCTTGTGCTCCTGATATTTTTTTCTGATATTTTCCTTTACTGCTTCGGGGTTTTCTCTTAAAAATTTAATATCAATCATTTTTATCTATCCTTTCATATCATTTAAGCTTGTTTGATAGCTCTTTAAGCTCATCATCGGAGTAAAATTCAATTTGAAGAATTCCGCCCTGCTTGCCCTTATTTTTTGAAATTCTGATTTTTCTTCCCAGACTTTCGTTGAGAGCAAGCTCGACCATACTGTAAAACGATGGCTTTTTTTCGGGAGCTGTTTCCTTTGCGGATTTAGGGGTTTGCTTACAGATTTTTTCAACCTGACGAACCGACAGGTCATTTTTGATTATCTCGTCTGCAAGCTCCTGCATATGTCCTTCGTCCTCAAGCGTGAGCAGCGCTCTTGCGTGACCGGCGGAGATTTTTCCCTCTGACACCAAATCAAGAATACTCTGAGGAAGCTTTAAAAGCCTGAGAGCGTTTGCTACGGCAGGTCTTGACTTTCCCACCGACTGTGCAACCTCCTCCTGAGAAAAGCCGTGCTCGTCCATAAGCACCCTGTAGCCAAGTGCTTCTTCAACGGGGGTTAAATCTTCCCTTTGCAGATTCTCAATCAGTGCGATTTCCATTGTTTCAGTTTCACCAAGCTCACGGATAATTACGGGAACCTCGGTTATTCCCGCCATTCGGCAGGCTCGGTAACGGCGCTCGCCGGCTACAATCTGATATCCGCCCAAGGCAAGCGGCCTTACAAGCAGCGGCTGAAGCAGGCCGTGCTTAGATATACTTTCGGCAAGCTCGCCCAGAGCCTTTTCGTCGAACTCCTTTCTCGGCTGAGAACGGTTAGGCTCTATTTCGGATATTTTCAGCGTTACACTGCTGTTGTTATCCTCGCTGTCATTTTCTATAAAAATTGCGTTGAGGCCTTTTCCCAGACCTCCGAGCTTTTTAGCCATTTTTACGCTCCTTTGCAATAATTTCGTTTGTCATCTCTGTGTATGCAAGGCTTCCCTTACAGCCTTTGTCATAGTAGATTACCGGCATACCGAAGCTTGGTGCCTCGGACAGCCTGACTCCTCTGGGAATAACGGTTTTGAACACCTTTCCGGGGAAAAACTTTTTAACCTCGTTTACAACCTGCTGGGTAAGATTGAGTCTGCCGTCAAACATCGTGAGCAGCACACCCTCAAGCTCAATAGCCTGATTGTACTGCCTTTTTATTCTGCGCACTGTGCTCATAAGCTGAGACAGGCCTTCAAGTGCATAGTATTCGCACTGAATCGGCACTAAGAAGCTGTCAGCTACCGTAAGTGCGTTTGCGGTGATTAGTCCGAGTGACGGAGGGCAGTCTATTATTATGTAGTCATAATACTGCTTTATCGGCAGGAGTGCGTTTTTGAGCAGAGCCTCTCTGTGAGGCTTTTCCGCAATTTCAAGCTCGGCTGCCGCCAAATCAAGGCTTGACGGAATTATATGCAGGTTTTCGTACGGTGTTGTGATAACACATTGATCTGCCTTTGCACCCTCCACAAAAATGTCATAGGTTGACATTTTAACCTGTCTTTTGTCAATGGCGACTCCGCTTGTGGCATTTCCCTGGGGGTCAGCGTCAACAAGCAATGTTTTTTTGCCTGCAACGCCGAGACAGGCTGCAAAATTAACGGCGGTTGTTGTCTTTCCTACTCCGCCCTTTTGATTGGAAATTGCAATAATCTTTGCCAAATGATCACCTTATCTGTAAAAATTTTGCTGTTTTTCTGATAATTTTCGATACCATTAAATTATATCATACTTTACAGCTATTTTAAAGCATATTTTTCAGTATTTTTGAATTCTGATTGTACTGATTGTTTCACGTGAAACACTCAGATATTATTTGTTTTTTATGTTTATCTTTATACAAATTTTCTGACTGTTACATTTTAGCTTTCGGTTTTAGTATTACAAAGCAGAAATGCAAAAAGCTGTGCAGGGCTTCTGCACAGCTTTTCGCAAGGGGTTTAGATAAGGAAATGGGTATGAGTGGAACGGATGCTTTCGCATCCAACTGGAAAGTTAGTTAAGCGGATTTTTCGTTGTCAGATTCTTTTTGTTTGGGTATTCTGATGGTGTATGTGATAAAATTATCTGAGTCGATTTTATCTGACTCAAGCTCAATTCCGGCAAGTCGAATTGTATCTATTGCCTTATTGATGGTATTAACAAAAATTCTGACGTCCTTTATCACCGCTTTTTGTGTGCCCGGCTTTCGCCTTGATTTTTCTTGGGCACTGATGTTTAAGGCAACAAGCTCCTCTGTCTGGGCTACATTAAGTCCTTCCGAAATAATCTTTGAAATTACTTCCTGCCTTACCTGCTCGTCTTCAATTCGCAGGAGTGCTCTTGCGTGTCGCTCGGTCAGGGCGGATTTTTCTATCAGCTCCTGCTCCTCGTATGTAAGCCGCAGCAGTCTCAGCTTGTTGGCAATGCTTGACTGGCTTTTTCCCAATCTTTTTGCCGCCTGCTCCTGTGTGAGTCCGTAGCGGTGAATCAGTCGGGAAATTCCTCTTGCTTCCTCGAACATTCCAAGGTCGCTGCGCTGGAGATTTTCGATTAAAGCATAAGCCGCCGATTCCTTTTCAGAGCACTTAATAATAATGCAGGGGACCTTTCGCAGTCCTGCCATTACGGAGGCACGAAGCCGGCGTTCGCCTGCAATCAGCTCATATTCATTTGCCGTTACTCTGCGAACGGTCAGGGGTTGGAGAATACCGTTCTCGGAGATTGACTTTGAAAGAGCCAAAAGCTCGTCTTCATCGAAGAGCCTGCGAGGCTGCGCCTTGTTAGGTCGAATTTTAACTATTGGTATTTCGGAAATTTTACTTTCACTTTTGAACATAAAATTCAACCGTATCGCCCCGTGTCCTTATAGCCTCAGGGGTTGTCCCTGTGCTATTATAATACCACCTTCATCGCGCACTATATGTCGCTTTCTGAGCAATTTTTATATAAGGTTTTGAAATATCAGAAACTTATTTAAGGAATTATGTCGAGTACCTCGGTCGAGTGCCTCGACACGCAATTCGTGTAGATAGCTTCATCTGTATAAGACTTCTTTTCCCAAGAGTTAACTTCACAAATCGGTTATGTTTATCAGTCAAGTACCTCGGTCAAGTACCTTGACGGGTAATTCGTGTAGACAGCTTCATCTGTATAAGACTTCTCTTCCCGAGAGTTGGCTTCATAAATCGGTTATGTTTATCAGTCAAGTACCTCGGTCGAGTGCCTCGACACGCAATTCGTGTAGATAGCTTCATCTGTATAAGACTTCTTTTCCCGAGAGTTGGCTTCATAAATCGGTTATGCTTTTCGGTCAAGTGCCTTGACTGTTTTTAAGCAGAGCCTAAATAATTTAACAGTTTGTTGTATTTTCTTATCAAATAATACTACGGAGCATTTCTGCTCCGTAGTATTAAAGCGGTTTGGATTTGATTTTTGCCGATATTCTCGGATATTTCGGCGGAGTGTGATTAAGCTTTGCGATTTCAACAATCGTGCGAGTGCCGCCGTTGCCCGGCAGTGAAAAGCTGTGAACAGCCTTTACCCCTCCTCCAAGCTGAGCCATTGCATTTTTTGCCTCGAAAAGCTCAGATTCTCCGTCGGGACCCTTCATTGCAACGAAGCTTCCGCCCGGCTTTACATAGGGCAGACAATATTCCGAGAGAATATTCAGTCTTGCCACAGCTCTTGAAACTGCAAAATCATAGGCTTCTCTCTGGCTTGTATTTTTTGCTCCGTCCTCGGCACGGCTGTGTACAAGCTCCGCCTCAAGACCGAGCCTTGTCAAAACCTCGTCAAGAAACATAAGTCTTTTGTTAAGGCTGTCAAGCAAGGTCAGATTTATATCGGGACGGGCAATTTTGAGCACTACTCCCGGAAAGCCTGCGCCCGTTCCCACATCAATCACCCGACTGCCCTGTGGAACCTCTATACAGTTGAAAAATGCCAGACAATCGGCAAAATGCTTCACCGCAACACCCTGAGGGTCGGTGATTGCTGTCAGATTCATCTTTTCGTTCCACTCAACAAGCAATTCAAAATAGGCTTGAAGCTGTTGGTATTGTTTGTCGCCAAGCGCAGCTTTATAGTCTGATATAAGCGGCTGCAAAATATTTTTAATCATAATTTCACTCACTTGTTTTGTGCAAGCCATATCAGCAATACGCTGATATCCGCAGGTGATACTCCTGAAATTCGGGAAGCCTGACCGATGTTCAGCGGTTTTATCCTGTTCAGCTTTTCCTGCGCCTCAAGCCGAAGGCCTGCAATCTGTGTATAATCAAAGTTGCTCGGCAAAAGCTTTGCTTCAAGCCTTTGCATTTGTTCAACCTGTTTTGTCTGCTTCTGAATGTAGCCCTCGTATTTGACCTCGATTTCGACCTGCTCAAAAATATTTCTGTCAAGCTTAGGACGATCCCTGTCAACTGCGGATAAGGCTTCATAATCAAGCTGAGGTCGTCTGATCAGTTCAATCAGCCGCACTCCTGTGGTAACAGGTGATGTTTCACGTGAAACAAGTATGTTATTCAGCTCGTCTGTCGGGGAGATAACCGTAGCCTTCAGTCTTTTAAGCTCTGCTTTTTTTAATGCTTGCTTTTCAAGAAACCTTTTGTATCGCTCTTCGCTTATCAACCCGATTTCATAGCCGAGAGGTGTAAGTCTTTCGTCAGCGTTGTCCTGACGAAGCACAAGGCGATATTCGCTTCTGGAGGTCATCATTCTGTAAGGCTCGTTTGCGCCCTTTGTAACTAGGTCGTCTATAAGCGTACCTATATATGAGGTGTCACGGGTGAGAACAAAGGGCTTTTTGCCCTGTACCTTAAAGGCGGCATTAATGCCGGCAATCAGTCCCTGTGCGGCTGCTTCCTCATAGCCTGAGCTTCCGTTAAACTGTCCTGCGCCGAATAGACCGGGCAATTCCTTGAATTCGAGGGTGGGGAGCATTGCAAGCGGATCAACGCAGTCATACTCAATGGCATAGGCAGGGCGCATCATTACGCAGTGTTCAAGTCCCTTAATCGTGCGATAGAATTTAAGCTGTACCTCCTCAGGCAGAGATGAGCTCATACCCTGCAAATACATTTCCTCTGTATCAAGACCGCAAGGCTCAATAAAAAGCTGATGCCTGGGCTTGTCCCTGAAACGCATAATTTTGTCCTCAAAGCTCGGGCAGTATCTGGGACCGACTCCCTCGATTTTTCCGGCATAGAGGGGTGAACGGTGGATATTTTCCAAAATAACCTGCTTGGTTTTTTCATTTGTCCAGCTTATGTGGCAGTCAACCTTGTTTTCTCCCAAATCATCTGTTTCATAAGAAAACGGACAGGGCGGCTCGTCGCCCTTCTGCACCTCAAGCTCGGAAAAATCAATCGAGCTTCTTAACATTCTTGCAGGCGTACCTGTTTTAAATCGGCGCAGAGGAAGTCCTAAATCCTTTAGGCTTTTGCCGAGAGCTGTTGCGGGAAATATTCCGTCGGGACCGCTTTCGTATGAAACCTCTCCTACAAATATTCTGCCGCCTAAGTATGTGCCTGTGGCTATAATTACCGTTTTACAGGAAAATACAGCGAGCATACGGGTTGTAAGCTCGTAACCGTTTTCGGTTCTTTTGATATCGGTAATCTCAGCCTGACGAAGCTCAAGGTTGCTTTGCAGCTCAAGAATATGCTTCATAGTGTCGGAGTATTTTCTGCGGTCAATCTGTGCTCGCAGAGAATGTACCGCCGGACCTTTTCCACGGTTTAACATTCTTGACTGCAAAAAGCATTTATCAGCGGTTTTTCCCATTTCTCCGCCGAGAGCGTCAATCTCACGCACGAGGTGTCCTTTTGCTGTACCGCCTATTGAGGGGTTACAGGGACAATTTCCGACTGCGTCCATATTTATTGTAAATACAGCAGTTTTACAGCCAAGCCTTGCAGCCGCAAGCGCCGCTTCAATTCCTGCGTGACCTGCTCCTATAACGGCGACATCATATTCGCCGGCAAAATAAGTGTTCATTATAATTACCCTTACATCTGTTATTTTCTGCCATATGAAAAGCAGATTTGTTTTGTAAAAGAAACGGATTTACGAAAAAATCATTTTCCCACACAGAAGTTATGAAATACTCTGTCTATGACCTCATCGCTTGTTTTTTCTCCTGTAAGCTCCATAAGCTCGGATATTGCGTCCTCCAGAGAAACGGTTACTGCGTCATAGGTCATTCCCGATGACAGTGCAGACAGAGCCTCTGTAATTGAGCCGAGAGCGTTGCTTACGGCAAGTCTTTGTCTTTCGTTTGACAGGATTCCCTCGCTCGGATTCAGTCCTGTCGTTCCTGCGAGCTTTTCTATTGCAGATATAAGCTCGTTTCTGCCGTCTCCGTTTGAGGCAGATATATATACTATGTTGCTGATATTATCTGATATATAGCTTATATCAGCTGAATTCGGAAGGTCAGTCTTATTGATTACAGCAATACAAGGCAGGTCAGAGGCGGTTTTAATTAGCTTTTTATCCTCTTCGTCAAGCTCTCTGCTGTTATCGAAAACCGCAAGTAAAAGCGAGCATTGCTCAAGCCTTTTCTTGGCTTTGTCAACGCCGATTTTCTCAACTGCGTCCTGAGTATCTCTGAGACCGGCTGTGTCGCTGAGTCTGAGAATTACATCGCCGGCTAAAACGGTTTCCTCAACAATATCTCTTGTTGTGCCGGGAATATCCGTTACAATGCTTTTTTCACAGCCTGACAGCAGATTCATCAGCGTACTTTTGCCGACATTCGGCTTTCCTGCAATAACGGTGTCTATTCCTCTTTTGACAGCCTGACCGCTGTCATAGGTGGACAAAAGGTTTTCAAGAACTGCCTTGGCTTTGCTGCAAGGCTCGAAAATCATATCGTCGGTTACCTCGGCTATGTCCTCCTCCGGATAGTCCGCCCAAGCGGAAAGATGAGCCGTGACAGTCAGCAGGTTTTCTTTGACCAAGTTGATTTTTTTTCTGACGGCACCTTCCTTAACGCAAAGAGCCGCTCTTGCCGCACTTTTGCTTTTCGCAGTAATCAAATCAATGACAGACTCCGCTTCGGTGAGGTCTATTTTTCCATTTAGGAAGGCTCTTTTTGTAAACTCGCCCGGCTCGGCAGGAGAAGCGCCTGCCTGAAGTGCAGCCCGGAGCACACGCTTTGTAAGATATATTCCTCCGTGACACGAAAGCTCGGCAACATCCTCGCCGGTGTAGCTGTGTGGGGCGCGGAAAACAAGAAGAACCGCCTCGTCAACAGCTCCCTCGTCATCAACAACCCTACCGAAGGCGGCAGTATAGCCCTTCATTTGCGAAGGCTTTTTATTGCTTGGGCTGATAAAAATTTTGTCGGCAATTTCAAGAGCCTTATCTCCTGATATTCTTATTACTCCGATTCCGCCCTCGCCCTGAGCAGTACTGATTGCCGCTACGGTTGATTTGTTCAAAAAAGCCCCTCCTATATTTGTATAATTATTTGTTAAAAACGGATAGTAAAACAGGGCGGATAAACCGCCCCGAAATTATTTATCTATTCTGCCGTAAAGTCCCAAGCCCTCGCCCTCGTTAAGAGGAACTCTGTCGGGATTAACGGGAGCAGGCGAGCCTGTGCGGCCTGTACCATAGGGGCGTTTGCCGCCTCTGCCCTTGTTGTAGCCTCCCCTGCGGTTGTTTCTAACCTTCGGGTCGGGACCGATAACAACATGACGGTTAGCATTTTCGCCTTCACTCCACGAAATTGCTCCGTTAATATTCTGAACGGAGGTGTGGATAATTCTTCTTTCGTACGGATTCATCGGCTCAAGATTTGTCTTTCTGCCTGTTTTAATAGCCTTAAAGGCAAGCTTTCTTCCGAGAATCTCAAGGGTTTTCACTCTTTTTTCTCTGTAGTTGCCTGTATCGACAGTAACCTTAAAATATCCCTCGTCGGCGTGATTAGCCACAAGGCTTGTAAGATATTGGAGTGAATCCAGAGTTTCGCCTCTTCTGCCGATAACAAAGCCGACATCTTCTCCTGAGAGGTTAAACTCAACCCCGCCCTCAACAAGATTTTTCTCGATTGCAACGCCTGAGAGGTTCATATTATCGAGCACATCTCTTAAAAACTGCTCTGCAACCTCGTCAGGAGTTGACTTAAGAGTAACCTTGACCTTTGCCGGAGCACCTCCGAAAAGGCCGAATTTCTTTTTCTCGGCTCGTTGGATAACCTCAAAATCGACATCTGTCATTTCGTCAATGCCGAGCTGCTTTTTGGCGTCGCTGAGAGCTTCAAGCTCTGTTTCGCCGATTCCGATTGCTTCTTTAATCACGATTTTCACCTTTATTCTTAATGATTCAGAATGATAGCTCAAAATGAATCAAATTTTATTTCTTCTTTTTTGCAGTATTGTTTACCACAGCCGTAGTCTTCGGCGCATAAACATAGGGTACCTTTGCCTCGTTTTCAAACATAAGTGCAGCGTGTCTTGCCTCGGAATTTGCAGTGATTCTTGCCGGACTGTAAAGCTTTCCGAGCACTATCGACTGAACAAGACCGATAACGGCGGAAATAATCCAGTAGAAAGCAACGGCTGCCGGAACCGAATATGCGATGAAAGCTGAGATAACCGGGAATACAATCAGCATTACCTTCATACAGCCGGGCTGCTGCATAGTATTTTTGTTGACTCTCATCATAATTAACTGTGAGCCTATGTTTGAGAGGAAACAGAACACGGGGAAAAGAATATATCCCGAGAAGAATCCGTGTTCGCTGGGAATTGCCAAAAGGTCAACTCCGAATGTATTAAAGCCGCCTGCAAAATCAAGTATACGATTTATTTCGACAGAGGAAAACGCTTGTCCGAAAAGATTGCCAAGTGTGTCGGGATTTCCAACCTCAGCCATAAATTTGAGCAGACTGATTTCCTGATATGTGGGATTTGCGTTCATTGCGTATCCCGGAATGGCATTAACAGCCGCAATAGCGTCGTTAACGCTCTGGGAGTTAAGGTGCAGCGTGTTTGTAAGCGGATATGCAACCGCATAGAAAATTCCGAGGATAATGAGCATTGGAACAATAGTGGTAAGACAGCCTCCCGTTGGCTTTATGCCCTCTTTTTCATAGAGCTTGTTCATTTCTTCCTGAAGCTTTACCCTGTTGTTGCCATACTTTTCACGAAGCTCTTTTTGTTTTTTGCCCAGTCGTGCGTTGCCTGCCATCGACCTCTGCTGCTTGATGGAGAAGGGCAAAAGGACAAGCTTTATTATGATTGTAAAAACGATAATCGAAAGACCGAAGTTCTGGATAAGCCAAAACGCTGCCCAAAGGACATAGCCGAGCAGTCCGCCGAAAAATCCGAAGATTTGCTGCATATTTTTACCTCGCTTTTTACAAACGCCCTTGTTGGATTTCGGTCAGAGCGTTTATGAAATAGTATTCCGCATCGGTTAACGCCGTTTCTCCTTTTTTTCAGGCACAGGATCGTAGCCGCCCGATGAAAAAGGATTACAACGCAGGATCCGCCACAATGCAAGACCGCTGCCCTTCAGGGCTCCGAACCTTTCGATTGCCTCAAGTCCGTACTGCGAACAGGTAGGGTAATATTTACAATGCGCCTTCATATGCGGTGATATGGCTTTCTGATAAAACCTAATCAATGCTGTCAGTATTTTTTTCATTGTCGATAATCACACCAGCAGCCTTGAGGTGCTGTTTCATTGCTTTTAATACTGTTTGTGATTTTACATAGGGGGTTTTTCCCCTTGCTACAAATACAATATCACAGCCGCCGGTTATTTGCTCAAAAAGCTCATAATATGCGGCTCTGATAACTCTTCTGGCTCTTGTGCGCTTAACAGCCTTGCCTACCTTTTTGCCGGTAGTGATTCCGTATCGCAGTTTACCTGATCTGTTTTTTAAAACATAGGTCACTAAAACAGGACTCACAAACGACTTTCCCTTTCTGTAAAGACGGGAAAAATCACGGTTATCCTTTATGGTGACAAATTCACTCATTATAAAACACCACCGGGCAAAATAGCAGCAATCAAAAAAGAAAGACCACCGAGTATAGTGGTCTCTTTCTTAGTAAGACAACCTTTTTCTACCTTTAGCTCTTCTTCTTGCTAAAACCTTTCTGCCGTTAGCAGTAGCCATTCTCTTTCTGAAGCCGTGCTCTTTCTTTCTGTGAAGCTTTTTAGGCTGATATGTTCTCAACATAACTTGAAAACCTCCCTTCAATATATAACCTTGCAATATAGCATTATATCTTACTTTTTGATATTAGTCAAGCCTTTTTTCGCCTGATTTACAGCCGCTTTGCTCATAAGATACTTTTTTGATAGGTTTTGCTCACATTCAAAAGGTATTACCCGTCAATTTCGCCGGGGCAGAAGTCCTGCATACAGCAATTATCACAGTAAGCCTTTCGTGCGGTGCATATCGCCCTGCCGTGAAGGACAAGCCTATGACAAAAGTCGTTGCTTTCATCGGGCGGCAAAAGCTCCCTGAGAGCGAACTCAATTTTTTTTGCGTCCTTTAGCCTGTGGAGTCCGAGCCTTCGGGTGATGCGTATGCAATGGGTGTCAACCACAACGGCAGGCTTGCCGAAAATATCACCGCAAATAAGGTTTGCGGTTTTTCGTCCTATGCCGGGCAGCCTTGTAAGCTCCTCAATGCTGTCGGGGACTGCTCCGCCGAATTCGTCTCGGAGCATTTGCGCCATCGCCACCAAATCTCTTGACTTTGTTTTGTACAGACCGCAGGATTTTATATACTCGGCAACCTCATCGGGTGTTGACGAGGCAAAGTCGTCAACACAGGTAAAGCGTTCAAACAATGCCGGAGTAACCATATTGACTCTTTGGTCGGTGCATTGTGCGGCGAGTCGGGTTGCCACAAGCAGCTCAAATGGGTCTGTGTATTCGAGCGAGCAAATTGCGTCGGGATATTCTTTTTTCAGGGCGGTTACGGCTTTTTCGGCAATCTGTCTCTTTTCGCTGTTTGTCATATAAACTACCTCGGTGCTTTTTGGTTTAATAAATACAGTTTAACATAATTGAAAAGCTATTGCAATCAGATATGAAAACTGATAATATATATGTATAAAGTTATGGCGGTGATAGTGTGTATAAAAACTATATTTTTGACCTTTACGGAACTCTGATAGATATACGCACAGATGAATGGTCAGATGATTTGTGGAAGAAAATGGCTATTCTCTATGGCTACAAAGGTGCGCTTTACAGCTTCGAGGAGCTTCATTCCGAGTATGACAGACTGGTGGAGCTTGAAAAAAAGACGGTAAGAAAAAAGCACCCCGATTACAAGGTTATCGACATCAAAATTGAAAAGGTGTTCAAAAAGCTTTATACTCAAAAGGGAGTAAAGGCAACAAAAAGTCTTGTTGAGTTTACCGCAGCGGCTTTCCGCTGTTATTCTACAAGCCTTCTTCGCCTTTATGACGGAGTAATCGACTTCCTTGATACATTAAAGGCAAAGGGAAAGAGGATATATCTTTTGTCAAATGCCCAAAGGTATTTTACCGTAAACGAGCTTGATATGCTTGGTCTTACAAAATATTTCGACGGAATTTGCATAAGCTCAGACGAGGAGTGCTCAAAGCCTGACACTAATTATTTTAAAATTCTCTTTGACCGCTACGGACTTGAAAAAAGCGAGTCGATTATGATAGGAAACGACCACCTGACAGACATCGGCGGTGCGGCTGATTTTGGAATTGACAGCCTGTATATTAAGCAGGAGATTTCTCCCGAGCTGTCAGAGTCTGACGAAAAGGAGCTTAAAAGCACCTACAGAATTTTGGACGGCGATGTATATCAGATGAAGAAGCTCACCGTAAAATAACATAAAATTGCCCCGATTGCGTATACTAAAGGAAAATACAAACGGGGTGAAGGTATGAAAGAAAAGAAAAAACCGACAAATTCTCAAAAGCTTGATATGGTGCGTGAAAAGGGACAAAGCACCTGCTCGGCTTATGACTGCACGGGATTGATTCCCTCGGCTGTGTTTACCGAGGCACAGGAGGATTCCTATGAGGAGCTGTATCCTTTTATTCCCTCGCAGACGGATACCGCCGAGGATATTGATGGCAGGAAATAGTACAAAATAATATAAGAAAAGAGGAACACTTCACTGATGTTCCTCTTTTTTTGGTGTTTTTTTAGTTCGTGCAGCCAACGCACGGCAAAGAAGCTTTATGCAATATGAAGCTATCTACCCGACTTAAAAAATTCGAGGGTGAGGCTTTTTTTGTCGGAGGAAAACTGTCTGAGCTTAATACCAGCGCTTGTGAGCATTCTTTTTGAGGCGATGGTTTCCTTTGAGTCGGCATATTTATCATAAAGATAAACCACTTCTCCGATACCCGACTGGATAATCGCCTTGGCGCACTCGTTGCAGGGAAACAGGTCAACATACAGCTTTGCGCCCTTTAAGTCCTTTCCCCTTGCGTTTAAAATTGCGTTAAGCTCGGCGTGAACCACATATTTATACTTGGTGTCCTCGCCGTCACGCTCCCAGGGGAAATCATCGTCCGAGCAGCCGTAGGGAAAACCGTTGTAGCCGGTTGAAAGGATAATGTTGCCGCCGTCGACAATACACGCACCGACCTGTGTGTTGGGATCCTTGCTGCGCTTGGAAGCCAAAAGTGCAACTCCCATAAAGTATTCGTCCCAGCTGATATAGCCGTCTCTTTTCATAATCTGCCTCCTTGCCCCGATGAAGAGCCTGTTACATAATTGAGCTTATCAGCCCGCCCTTTTTGATAATATTCTGGATAAACTCGGGAAACGGCTCAGCCTGATAGGTTTTGCCTGTTGTTTCGTTGGTGATAACTCCTGTGTTGAAGTCAACCGACACCATATCGCCCTCCTTGATGTCCTTTGCAGCCTCGTCGCACTCAAGAATCGGCAGTCCGATGTTGATTGCGTTGCGGTAAAAAATTCTTGCAAAGGTTGAAGCGATAACACAGGAAATTCCGCTTGCCTTAATTGCAATCGGAGCGTGTTCTCGTGAGGAGCCGCAGCCGAAGTTCTTTTCGGCAACCATAATGTCGCCGTCCTTTACCTTGTTTACAAACTCTGCGTCAATATCCTCCATACAGTGAGCAGCAAGCTCCTTGTGTGAGGCGGTGTTGAGATAGCGAGCCGGAATGATAACATCGGTGTCTACATTATCTCCGAATTTATGTACAATACCTTTTGCGTTCATAATAAGTACCTGCCTTTCTGATTAAAGCTTTTCGGGGTCAGTGATATAGCCCTTTACTGCGCTTGCCGCTGCAACGGCAGGGCTTGCAAGGTAAATTTCACTGTCGATGTGTCCCATTCTTCCTACAAAGTTGCGGTTGGTGGTGGAAATTGCCTTTTCTCCTGCCGCAAGAATACCCATATGGCCGCCAAGACAGGGTCCGCAGGTGGGAGTAGATACAACTGCTCCGGCTTCGATGAATATGTCAAAAAGTCCCTCGTGCATAGCCTGAAGCCATATCTGCTGTGTGCCGGGGAAGATAATGCATCTTACATTTTTTGCGAGCTTTCTGCCCTTGAGAATCTCGGCAGCGGCACGAAGGTCGGTTATTCTGCCGTTTGTGCAGGAGCCGATAACGCACTGGTCAATCTTAACCTCGGTTTCGCCGATTTCGTCAACTGTTTTTGTGTTTTCGGGAAGATGAGGAAAGGCAACCGTCGGCCTGAGAGCAGAAAGGTCAATGGTGTATTCCTCATCATATACAGCGTCATCGTCGGCGGTGTATTCAACGGGAGTGCCCTTGTATCTGCCGTTGCAGTATTCACGGGTGATATCGTCAACAGGGAAGATTCCGTTCTTTGCGCCTGCCTCGATAGCCATATTGGCAATGCAAAGGCGGTCGTCAATGTTGAGATACTTAAGTCCCTCGCCTGCAAATTCCATTGACTTGTACAAAGCTCCGTCAACGCCTATCTTACCGATAATATGTAAAATGACATCCTTACCGCTCACGCAACCCTGAGGCTTTCCGATAAGGTTGAACTTAATAGCCGCAGGAACCTTAAACCAAGCCTTTCCGCTTATCATTCCGGCAGCCATATCGGTTGAGCCGACACCTGTTGAAAATGCTCCGAGTGCGCCGTAGGTGCAGGTGTGAGAGTCTGCACCGATGCACAAACAGCCGGGGCCTACAAGTCCCTGCTCGGGCAAAAGGGCGTGTTCAATGCCCATCTGACCGACATCCTTGTAGTTTTTGATATCATATTTGTCGGCAAAGCGTCTTACCTGCTGAACCTGTGTTGCAGCCTTGATATCCTTGTTAGGTGTAAAATGATCCATAATCATTGCAATTTTTGTGTTGTCAAACACAGAGGTCGCACCGTTTTCCTCAAAAACATTGATAGCAACGGGCGAGGTGACATCGTTTCCGAGCACCATATCCAGCTTTGCTTCGATAAGCTGACCTGCCTTGACCTCGTTAAGACCTGCGTGGGCGGCGAGGATTTTTTGCGACATAGTCATACCCATAGTTTAATCACTCCTTGTTATACATTAAAGTTTTAAAATGTTTTTTAAATAAGTAAGCACAAACGATTAAATCGGTGTTTCCCTAATTATTACATATAAGCCCGAAAAACTTTGTAAACTGTTTTACAATTTATATTTGGAAATCAGTTGCCGTATACGCTTAAAAGTATGTTTTTAATCTCATACAGCTTTCTTGAAAGGTCAACATAGTAGGTGTGCGGATTTTCAAAACGCTTGACCTCATCCCACAAAAGTCCTACCTGCTCCCTGCAATAGTCGGCAATTTCCTGAATTGACGGAAGCCTGTACACGCATTTTCCATTTTTAAAAACAGGCACCAAAAGCTCCTTTGCGGTGAAATTTGTAAGAGTTTTGGTTTTCCAGGTGGCGTTGGGGTCGAAAATCGTGCGGGGTCTAGTGTCGTCAACAACCTCGTCATATACGCACAGCTCGTCGGCAAGAGCCTTTGAGCTTTCATTGTCAAAATATCTGTAAACCTTTTTAAAGTGAGGATTTGTAATCTTTGCGGTGTTTTCGCTGACCTTGATTTTCGGCACAATCTCTCCGCTGTTATTCTCAACGGCAACAAGCTTGTATACTCCGCCGAATACGGGTGAGCTTGAGGAGGTTATAAGCCTTTCGCCGACGCCGAACTTGTCGATTTTTGCGCCCTGCATCATTAGGTCACGGATAAGATACTCGTCAAGGGAGTTTGAGGCGGTAATTTTGCAGTTTTGCAGTCCTGCTTCATCAAGCATTTTTCTCGCCTTCTTTGAGAGATACGAAATATCTCCCGAATCAAGCCTGATTCCGCACTCGGTCTTTCCCTGAGGCAAAAGGATTTCCCTGAAAACCCTGATTGCATTGGGAACACCGCTTTTTAAGGTGTTGTAGGTGTCAACTAGCAGGGTGGGGTTGTCGGGATACAGCTCGCAGTAGGCCTTGAAAGCGTCGTATTCATTGTCGAACATCTGAATCCAGGAGTGCGCCATTGTTCCTCCGGCGGGAACTCCGTATATACGGTCTGTCAGTGTACAGGCTGTGCCGACACAGCCGCCGATATATGCAGCTCGTGCACCCTCAACAGCGCCGCTTGCGCCCTGCGCCCGGCGGGAACCAAACTCAATTACTGCGTTTCCCTGAGCCGCCCGTACAATTCTGTTTGCCTTGGTTGCAATCAGAGTCTGGTGGTTAAGAGCCAGCAAAACATAGGTTTCAATCAGCTGAGCTTCAATGGCAGGAGCCTTAACGGTCATAATAGGCTCGTTTGGGAACACGGGAGTTCCCTCGGGAACGGCATAGATATCTCCGGTGAATCTGAAGTCCCTGAGAAAATTAAGAAATTCCTCGTCAAAGATTTTTTTGCCCCTGAGAAAATCAATGTCATCTTCGCTGAAATGAAGCTCGTTAATATACTCAACAACCTGCTCAAGTCCTGCGGCAATGGCAAAACCGCCGTTGTCGGGAACCTTGCGGAAGAACACATCAAAGTATACATTTTGTTTATAAAAACCGTTTTTAAAATATCCGTTAGACATTGTGAATTCATAAAAATCACAAAGCATTGAAAGATTGTGTTTCATAGCAACAGCTCCGTAAAAAATCATCAAGTCAAGTTTAGCATTTTTTATTAATTTTGTAAAGACAGGTTTACAGCATTTGCGACCGGTAGTATAATATGATTATTAGATTTTAAATTTATGTTAGTGCGAGGTGTCCTGATATGAAGGAAAACGAAATAAAGCTCTGTCCGTTTTGTGAAAGCACAATGGTAGGATATGAGGCAGATGAAAAGGTCAGCGAGCCTTATTTTGAGTGTCCCACCTGCGGACTGAGGTTTAGGCAGGAGGGCTTTGATACAGCACCTGTTGAAATAAAAGAAAGTTAAGGAGCTTCGCCCGTAAGAAATTCAATGCTGCGCTCGATTGCGTCCTTTTCCTTGCCCCACTGCCTGCCCTGTCTTCTGTAGTCGAACATTGAGCAGAAGGTTGTAATATCGTCCTTTAGCTCCTGAAGATAGTTTTTGCAAAGCCTTGCGGTTTCATCGTGAAAGTCGGCAAGATATTTTGACGGGATACCTCCCTTTGCCGCAGCCGCCTGCATTACAAAGTCATAGTGCTTTAAGCATATATAGGGCTGTTCGTTGTAGAGTGTTCTAAACTCCTCGCCCTTTATCCACTCGGCAAATACGGTGGCGGTAAGGTGGTGCATATCCCACTCTATTCTGTCGCACACATAGCAGGAGTCAAGCGCGGCTTTAATTTCGTCAAGCTTCTTTTTGTCCGGCTTACCCTTTGTCTTTTTGGGCATTTTTTCATCAATAAGCTGCTGCAAATGCGACTCTAATATCAGTGCGTTCGGCAGCTTCTGACCGCTTTGAAACATTTGCGAAAAATGGCGGTGGCAAAAGCCTTTTTTGTTTGTTTCAATTCTTATGTTCGGCTCCATCATAGCGTCGCCTGTGACAAAGTCAACATACTGCTCTTCAAGCATTTTTTCCATTGAGCAGAACGGACAGCCGTTTTTGGGCAAAAATAAATCGTTTATCGGTATAGTGCATATAGTCTCTTTCATAACTATCCTCCGGATATAAATATAAAATGTAACAGGATAAAATCAATATAATTATTGTAACATAAAACCGTAAAATATGATACGGTTTCCTAAAATAAAAGGGGTGAAATTTTGAAATATACGGTACAAAACAATATCGTCAGGATAAGCGGTGTAAGTGACCTTGATTTGGAGCAGACTCTCGACTGCGGACAAAGCTTCCGCTGGACAAAACAGCCTGACGGCTCCTTCAAGGGAGTAGCCTTCAACCGTCTTGTGCGTGTATGGCTTGAGGACGAGGATTTGTATATTGAAAATTCAAATGCAGAGGACTTTGAAAATATATGGTATAATTACTTCGATTTGTCTCTTGACTATTCAAAGGTGAAAAATGAAATAAGCAAAATACATCCTGTTTTGGCTCAGGCGGCAAGTTATGCTCCCGGCATACATATTTTAAGGCAGGAGCCGTATGAAGCACTCTGCACCTTTATTATATCTCAAAACAACAATATTAAGCGCATAAAGGGGATAGTGCAAAGGCTTTGCGAAAGCTTCGGAGAGCAGATTGCGCCGAATGAGTTTGCTTTTCCCACCGCAGAACGAATGTCACGGCTTACTGCCGAAGATTTAGCTGTTCTTCGTGCAGGTTTCAGGGCAAGATATCTTATTGACGCCGCAAAAAAGGTTGCCGCCGGAGAGGTTGACCTTGAAAAGTGCCGCACTGCGGACTATGAAACGGCAAGGGCTGAGCTTATGAAGATTGTCGGCGTGGGTACAAAGGTTGCCGACTGCACCCTGCTTTTCGGAATGTACCGAATTGAAGCGTTCCCGATTGATGTGTGGATGAAAAGAGCAATGGAAAGACTTTTTCCCGGAATGACAGCTTCGGATTTCGGCGAGTATGCAGGTATTGCTCAGCAGTATATTTTTCACTACAGCCGAATGAACCCTGAGCTGTTTTCTTAGGGAAACACTGAATAAATCACATCATAAGATTGTTTGCACATCTTGCTTGCATATTTTCCGTCAGCCTGCCCAAAAAAGTCCTCGTAATGCGTCAGCATTACTGCGGTTTGTTTGTGCAACCTGACAAAAAATCTGACGGCACAATATGCACAAACGATTTAATCAGTGTTTCCTTAGCCTTCTAAAAAAGCTCCCTTGCACAAAGGGAGCCGTTGTGATTTATTCAGTGTATTCTTTGCATAAGATTCATTTTTCTTGTAATTCTTCTAAAGCTAAGGCTTACCGTGTTCAAATATGCGGCAAGAGTTAAGGCAATCGGAAGCAAACAAAACCATATTGATGAAACCGAAAACAAAAGACTTGTCACGCACGACAGCGCAACACCGCTGTGAAAGCTGAGCAATGTAAGACAATAAAAGGCTGCTCTGTGCTTTTGCGCTTCATCTCGGTCAATAATGAATTTTGTCGATGACATTACAGCCTCACGCAGATTATTTGTTGAAAAAACAGTTGAGCTTACATATTCTCCCGACTTTCTGAATGCATACCACTGAACAGGCATAGCGAAAAGTATCGGCAAAATTGCGGTGTAAGGATTTGAAACGCTCGGCAAAAGCCCCAAAACGATTACAGCAATACTGCTCGTGACAAGACTTACAAGCTTGAGGTCGAGCTTAATAAGTCTTTCGGCAAGAACGGCAAATACATTGCCTGCAACATATGCCGAAAATGCCATAATCAAATATATTATGCCTGAAAAATCTGCGCTGAACAGCTTTATAACCAAATGTATGAGATTTGCGGTTTGTGCGTTTCCGAAAATATCGCAATGGTTAAATATTGCGTAGCCGCCCATAAATCCGCCTATAATGCTTGCGGCATAGTGCAGATGATATTTCCTTTTTAGATTCTTGTTCATTTCGTTATTTCCCCTTTAATCCAAGGGTATTATACCACATTGACTTTGTATAATAAAATACATATAATATATGCATAAATATATCAAAAAGGTATGGTGAGAGCCTTGGATATAAGAGATTTAAAATATTTTTTGGCACTTGCTCAGGAGGGGACTGTCACAAAGGCTGCCGAAAAGCTCTGTATTTCACAGCCTCCCCTGAGCCGACAGCTCAGGGATTTGGAGAATGAGCTGGGAGTAACCCTGTTTTACCGAGGAAAAAGGCATATTGAGCTGAGCGAAGAGGGAATATATCTAAAGCAGCAGGCGGAGGAAATTCTTTCGCTTCTTGACATAACCGAAAACCGACTTCAGGCAAAAAACAATGAAGCAAACGGAACAATATCCTTGGGAGTTACAGAGGGCTGCGGAGCAGGGGTTCTGTCAGACCTGATTGTTGAGTTTAACAGGCTGTATCCCAATGTTAATTATGATGTATGGTCTTCCGGCAGTCAGGAGATCGGAGAAAGGCTTTCAAAGGGACTTTTTGACATAGGCGTAGTCCGTGAGCCGTTCAATGCGCTGAAATTCGAGTCGATATCGCTCAGACGGGAATCGTGGATGATAATTATGAGCAAGGATCATCCCCTCGCCAAAACAGACGGCAAAGAAATAGAGCTTTCCGAGCTTAACAGTCAGTCGCTCATTGTACCCTCACGAACTCCGATGGTTGACGAAATTAACAGCTGGTTCAATGAACAGGGAACGAAACGCAGAATAATCTGCCGATACAATGCCCTTGCCGCTGTTTTGCCGCTGATAGAAAACGGACTCGGAGTAGGGGTTGCCGCCGAGTCGGCATACAGATTTACAGACTCGGATAAATTTGTTTATAAATATATCGCAAATCCGCCGAGATATTCAAATCTTTTGATGATAAGACGGAGAAGTAAAATAATCCCCGAAGCGGCAACGCTGTTTTGGAGCTTTGCACAAGATTTTGCACAGGATAAGGAGAACATATGGAAAAAATAAAGCTGCTTGCCTTTGACCTTGACGGGACCGTACTGACAAGTGAAAACACCCTGCCCGAAAGCGTAAGGCAGTCACTTATACGGGCGGCTGAAAGCGGAGTTGTGCTTGCTGCCGCCAGCGGCAGACCCTACGGTTCAATGCCCGAAAGCATATTGAGCCTTAGGGGGCTTTCCTTTTGTATTGCCTCAAACGGCGCCGCAATATATGACGGCAACGGAAAAAAGCTCTTTTCAAGCCTGCTCGACTGCAACTCGGTGAATGAGTTTTTAGAAATGACAAATGGCTGTGATTTGATATTGGAAGCGTTTATCGACGGAAAAACCTATACAGACAAACGCTACTGTGACGATCCTGTGTCCTACGGCTGTTCACAGGCATATATTGATTATGTTAAGTCCTCACACGCAAGCGTTGAGGATATGAGAGCCTTTGTTGCACGGCACAGCTCAGAGCTTGACAGCCTTGAGATAGTTTGTACGGACAAGGCTCTGAGAACCGAGCTTAGAAAAAAGCTTGAAAATAATCTTAAAAATCTGTATGTGACCTCATCGTCGGAAAACTTTATCGAGCTGATGTCGGCACAGGCAACCAAGGCAAACGCAGTAAGGCATATCTGTGAAATTACGGGAATTTCTCCTGAGCAGGCGGCTGCGTGCGGAAATGCCGATAATGATGCGGATATGATAAAATTTTGCGGACTCGGAGCAGCGGTGAAAAACTCGTCACCCCTGTGTCTCGGTTCGGCTGACATTGTGATTCCGTCAAATAATGAGTTCGGAGTTTGCGAGCTTGTTAATATTATTCTGAATTACTGAAAAAAGTGCATAAAACTGCGGTGTAATACTTGTATATTATGCCGTATTTTTATTTTCGTGTAATTTATGGTGGAATATATATACAAAATATGTTAACATTAGTTTGATGCAAGCAATTTGCACCAGAAAGAAGTTTTGAAAGGAGAATCTAACAGATGAAAGGAAAAGTATTTTCAAAGGGCTTGAGCCTTGTTTTGGTGTTGAGCCTTGTACTGTCGTGCATTGCCTTTTCTTTCTCAACCGTAGGTGCAGCAACGGTTGAACCCAAAGAGGTTTCGGCAAGCACAAAGGACGCTTCCGATTTTTCTTGGGACAATGCAACAGTATATTTCCTTCTCACCGACCGTTTCAAAAACGGTAACACATCAAACGATCACGCATACAACAGAGGTCTTGACGAAAACGGCAATGTTGTAACGGGTATCGACACAAGAGGCACCTTCCACGGTGGCGACTTTGCAGGAATTACACAGGCTATCAACGAGGGCTATTTTAACGACCTCGGTGTAAACGCTTTGTGGATTTCAGCTCCCTATGAGCAGCTTCACGGCTATGTTATCGGAGATGACTCAAGCCCCAGCTTCGCTCACTATTCATATCACGGCTACTATGTTCTTGATTACACACAGACCGACGCTAACTTCGGTACAGCCGAGGAGTTTGAGACGCTTGTTGATACTGCTCACGAGCACGGACTGAGAGTAATTATGGATATCGTAATGAACCACTCCGCTTACAACTCGGTTTATGATATGGTTGAGTACGGCTATGGCACAGTTAAACCAGGCTGGGAGAGTAGCTACTACAGCCATGTGAATTCAAACAAAATATATCACAGCTTCATTGATTACGACAACAATGAAGCCGATTGGGCAAACTGGTGGGGTGCAGACTGGATTCGCTGCGGAGTTGCAGGCTATACCCCGGGCGGCGGAGACGAACTCACAAGGAGTCTTGCAGGCTTGCCCGACTTCAAAACAGAGTCAACGGCTACCGTTGGTATTCCCGAGGTTCTCAAAACCAAGTGGACTAAGGAAGGCAGACTTGCTCAGGAAACAAACGAAATGAACGCTTATTTCAGCAAGACAGGCAAGGCAAAAACAGTAAGAAACATTCTTTCATACTGGCTTTCAAGCTGGGTAAGAGAATACGGTGTTGACGGCTTCCGCTGCGACACTGCAAAGCATGTTGAGTTTGCTTCCTGGAAGGAGCTTAAGGACACCTGTGTAGACGCTCTTAAGGAGTGGAGAGCAAACAATCCCACAAAGGCAGGAGCCGATTGGGACGAGGATTTCTGGATGACAGGCGAAGCCTGGGATCACGGTGTAAGCAAGGACGGATATTACACCCAGGGCGGCTTTGATTCAATGATTAACTTCTCAACCCAGGGCGGCGGACTTGTTGATCAGGGCAAGGTTAAGGGCACCTACAACGGCTTTGCAAACGCAATAAACAATGATGACAGCTTTAATGTGCTTTCATACATTTCTTCACACGACTCTGTGCTTGCAAGAGGAGATATGATAAAAACAGGCTCAGCCTTCCTTTTACTTCCGGGCGCAGTGCAGATTTTCTACGGCGACGAAACAAACCGTCCTGTGGTACCGGGAATGTCCTTTGACGGAAACGGCGGAGCAGGACACTCGCTTAGAAGCGATATGAACTGGGATTCAATCGACGCACCCGTTCTTGATCATTGGCAGAAGGTGGGAACCTTCAGAAACAACCACATCTCTGTGGGTGCAGGCGCAAACGAAGACCTCACATCAACCTCAGGATATGCGTTCTCAAGAACCTACGATAAAAACGGTATTTCAGACAAAATTGCAGGCTGTATTTATGCCGGCTCTAACAAGGATGTTACCATTGATGTATCATCTCTTTGGGAAGACGGTCAGCCCCTTGTAAACGCTTATGACCAGTCCTCTGCTGTTGTGCAGAACGGTAAGGTTACCTTTAACAGCGGAGCAAACGGAACAATTCTTATTCAGGTGCCGGACGGCAGACCGCTTCTTAATGTTAAGGGCAAATCAAACTTCTCAGGAACACAGACCCTCACGGTTTCTCTTGAGGAGTGTGACAGTGCAAAATGCTCAGTTGACGGCGGCAACAAGTTTATTGTTAAAAACGGTGACACCTTTGAGATAGGTAACACTGCTTATGAAGGAAACACAATCAAGGTAACTCTTGAGGCTGAAAATGAAAAAGGAGCTTCAACAGCAACCTTTACCTTTACGAAGGTAAAACCCGGCACAGGTGATACTGACCCCACCGGACCTGCCCCCGAAAAGAAGCAGGGCAAGCTTGTTGTAAAGACGGCCGACGGCTCGGCTCCCTATGCCTATGTATGGACAGGCAGCGACAAAGCCGTTTGCGGTGCTTGGCCGGGAACAAAGATTACCGAAAAGGACGCAAGCGGAAACTATGTGCTGAGCCTTAACACAACCGATACCTACAATGTAGTATTAAATAACGGAGGCAATGATAAGAAGAGCCTCGACATCAAAAACCTTTACGGAACATCGGTAATTGAGTTAAGCTCAAGCTATGCTGCAACCGTGAAATCGACAGAGAGCGATGGCTCGGGAACTCCCTCAACAGGAGAGTCTGTTACAATCAGAGTAAAGCCCTTTGACAATTCAGACCTTTACCTCTATGTTTGGGATGACGAAGGTACAGCGTACAACGGTGGATTCCCGGGATCAAAGCTCACCGAAAAGGATGAGAACGGCAACTACATTTTCGTCGCAAACGGTGCATCAACAGTAAGCGCTGTTGTAAGCAAGGGTAGTAATCAGAACCAGACCTCCAACATTACAGGCCTTTCAGGCGATGTTACCATTATAATTACAAATGCAGCCTGCACAGAAAACAAGGTAGAAAAGGAGGAAATACCCTTAAGCGGTATGCCCCTTCTTGTTCAGGAGGCGAGAGAGGTTAAGGCTATGACAGCTTCTGACTATACATCACAAAGCTGGAGCAAGGTTAATTCTCTTATGCCCGCGGTTGATGCGCTAATCGCCTTGGGAGCAGACGCACCCGAGGAGGATATTACCGCAAAGACCGAAGAGCTTAAGGCGGCAAAGGCAGCATTGGTAATAGCATATCCCTCGCTTTCATATGCAGTCAAGGGACAGTCAA
>CALYYZ010000002.1 GCA_945607165.1 uncultured Ruminococcus sp.
CGGAGTGAGCCTGTGCAAGAGCAACACGGCGGTAAAGTGAGTCGACTCTGGCAAGCAGCTCGCTGGGTGAAAACGGCTTTGTAACATAGTCGTCGGCACCGAGCATAAGTCCGGTTACCTTGTCCATCTCCTGTGTTTTTGCCGAAAGCATAATTATTCCGATTCCGCCGTTACGGTTTCTAAGCTCCTTGCACACTGTAAAGCCGTCGATTCCCGGCATCATAACATCAAGAATTGCAACATCAAAGTCGCCGTCACTCTCGTCATATTTTTTAAGAGCAGTTTCGCCGCAGTCTGCCTCAACAACCTCATAGCCTGCACGGGTGAGATTAATTACGACAAAGTCGCGAATTGCAGACTCATCTTCGCAAACAAGAATTTTTTTCATATTATTACCTCCGTATAATTCTTTAGATAGTTGTATTATTCAGTGCAATAAATGCAGTTTTAATTTCATCATCGCTTAGGGAAAGTCGGTCGCCGTCACCGCTGTTGATGAAGGTATAGGCGTATTTGCTGTCCTTGCTTATCAGCGTATAATCCTCGGCAGCTTTGCCGGCGTCCCAAACGGAAACCTCAAACATCTTTATTTCAAAGAGTTTGCCGCCCTTTTTGCTGCCATTGAGCCTATAAAACGATGTTGTGTTGTCTGAAACACCGTATACTGCGGTGACTGTTTCGGCACTCCATTTGCTCGACATCTTAATTCCGTAGCTCAGGCTCAGGTCAACAACCATTGAGTTTTTTTCGGCGATTTTTTCGTCAGCAGGGGAGAGAACACAAAGAGACACCAAATCCGCAACGGTTTCAGCGGAATCTTCGCCGGCTCGTTTTAGCTTTGACACAACGGGAATTTCAGCTGTGCGGTCATTGTCAAGATCTGCTGAAAGAATGAATCGATTTCGTTGAGTTTGGTTTGGCTTATTTTCTTTGTATAGTGGATTTCTCAAAAGAGAAAGCTCGGAATTGTAGTAAATCACCTGAGTATTAAGCTCGCCGTTTGCAAACTCACCATCAACAACAAGACCTGTTACACCCTCGCCCAGCTCAGACAAAATTACATTATCATATTTTATTACATTAGGATCCATAGCAGCAGCCGCCTTTGATACCAGCCTTTCGGATTTATCGTCATATTCAAGCATTGTTGCCGCCGAATCGTTTTCGGTGCCGAACAGAGAAAGCGTCATAACCTCGTTTTTTCCGTCTGAGTTAAAGTCGCCGCAGTAAAAAGACGAATACTGCTGACCGGAGGGAAGCTCAGTTGTCTTGCCGTTTGAGTATGAATAGCAGGAAAGCAGGTTTGAATTTTGAGTGTAGGTTGAATATCCCACCAAAATCTCCTTTGTGCCGCTTGCGGTTATATCGGAAAAGTCAACACAGTCAATGTCAGTGGTTTCAGTCACAAAGTCCTTTGAAAGCTTCCATTCGCCGCTTTTTTCATACATAACAAGCATATGAATTTTGGTGACATCCTCTCCAACGCTGTAGAAAGCAACTGCCTCGTCGGTGGAGTCTTTGTCAAGGTCATTCATAATGATGGCGCTGCGGTTGCTTCCGCTTTTGGGATACTTTAGCGTGTATTCACCCTTTGCGGCTGAGGCGATAAGCTGTTGGATTTCCGCCTCGTCTCCCATAGCCTTCGGAGGGCGTAAAAGACCGTTGGAGCCTACATCGGTAAGCGAACAGCCGCAAAGGCTTACGCTCAAAAAAACACTTAACATGGCAATCACCGAGAAACAGTGTTTTTTCATACCGGCAGCCTCCTTTCGTCTGATTAATCAACTTGCTTTGCAATGCAGTACTTTATTTTGATACCCTGCTGTGAAAACATTTTTTCGTGTTCTGTCTGAATGTTGTCATTTACACTGCTTGCGTGTAAATCTCTTGTGATAAAGGTTATTTCGTATCCGCTTTGCTCAAAGTACTCAAGACTTTCTTCAAAGAGGTTGTCATCGTCTGTCTTAAAGCGGATTTCAGCGTCTTTTTTCAGAAAGGTCTTGTACATTTCAAGCTTTTTGAAATAAGTCAGCCTGCGTTTTTTGTGCTTCGGTCTCGGCCAGGGATTACAGAAGTTTATGTAAAGCCTGTCAATTTCATCACCCGAGGTAATGATTTTATCGAGCTGTTCAACATTGTAATTCACCAGCAAAAGATTATCAATATCCTGCTGAGTCTTTCCGCTTTCCTCAAACAGCTTAACAATGGTTCTCCTGCCGACTCCGAGCATATCAATTTTAATATCAACGGCTATGATGTTCCTGTCGGGATTTTCAAGCGCAAGCCTGCCCGCAAAGCCGCCCTTTCCGCAGCCGATTTCAAGGTAAAGGGGCTGCTCCTTTTTAAAGGCGGATTTCCATTTTCCGGCAAGCGTTTCAGGCTCCTTTACAAAGAAGTCGCAAACCGAAAGCTCAGGCTCCGCCCACTTTTTCTTCCTTATTCTCATACTTGTACTGTTCCTTAACTGCGGTGAAAAAAGGCATACCACCACATATAGTTATTTACCGTATCATTATATCAAATTGTTACAAATTATGCAATGATTTTTTATAAAAATGTAATCTGACACAGTAAAATAACAAAATGCCGGGGCGTTGTGTAACCCCGGCAGAAAAATACTGTAAAAACTACTGCAAATATTTAATTTTATCGGAATAAACCGCCGATTTTGTGAATTTTGTTTCGGGAAATTTCTCTGACAGCACCTTTACAAGCTCTGCGGTCACAACATCCTCGGTCTTAAAGTGACCTGCGTCTACAACCGCCACGGAAAGCTCGTTTGCTGCGTTGATTTCATGGTGCTTTATTTCGCCGGTAACGAGAACATCGGCTCCCTCGGCGGCAGCGGCAAAAATTTCGCTTCCGCCTGCTCCCGAGCAAAGAGCTACCCTTTTGATTTCTCCTGAGAAGTCCGTATATCTTACTCCCTCGCAGTTAAGTGCCTGTTTTACAAATTTTGCAAAATCCCTAATATTCATTGTGGTATCAAGCTCGCCCGTAAAAAGGCATTCACCCTTGTCGGATTTTTTGACAGAATCCAGCTTCAGTGCCCTTGCAAGGCAGAGGTTTACACCGAAGCTCTCGCTCAAATCAAGATTTGTGTGCATACAAACGGCTGAGATTCCCCCTTGAGCTAAGAGATATACAACACTCTCACTGTCGAGCCTTTTAAGCGGATTGAAAATTACGGGGTGGTGGCTTATGATAAGCTCACAGCCGAGGTTTTGAGCCTCAAGCACAACCTCTTTTGTGATATCAAGAGTTACAAGCACACGACTTACGACGGCAGTCTTGCTGCCGACCAGTATACCCACATTATCATATTCCATTGCACTGTCAAGCGGCGCAACGCTTTCAAACCAATTCAAAATATCATTTACAGCGGTCATTCAGATTCTCCTCAAGCAGTTTTGCGGTTTCACTAAATTCTGAGCTTCCCCTTGCCTTGTTTTTCAAATCCTTTATTTTGCCTTCAGTAAAACGGCGGTGCAATGCCTTTTTCTCAGGCTCAAGCTTTCCGATATACGGAAAAAGCCTGTCCTGAACTCCGGCTTTTCCTGTATAGGAAGCAAGCAAAACGGTATAGCATTTTCCTGCGGCAACACAGCAGTCCTGTTTTAGAATTTCAAAGCCGTTGCCGTTAAGCCATTCAAGCAGTACCTCGCTTCTTGTCATCGGCTGCAAAATAAAGTGCTTTGTGCTGTCCTTTGAAAGCAGTGATTGAGATAGAATTTTCACAATCAGCTCTCCGCCCATTCCGGCAATTACTATATCGTCGGTTTCATCGGCTGAAATCTCGCTCAGTCCGTCGCTCAGCCGAGCAGTTATCCTATCGCATAGGCCTGAAGAGCTGATGGCTTCAAGCCCTCTTTTAAGCGGTTCGGGATTGATGTCGGAGGCTATTGCGCAAGGGCATTTTCCGGTTTTGCACAGCCAAATCGGCAAGAATGCGTGGTCTGTGCCTATGTCGGCGAGTCTTGCGCCTTCTCTTACAAAATCCGCACACAGACTCAGCCTGCTGTCAAGCCTTGAACTCGTGGAATGGCTCATTGACCTATTGCTTTATTGAGGTCATCAAGAAGCGTGTCAACATTAGCTCCGTGCACCATACAAGCCTCGCCTATTGTCTCGCCCCTTGAGGCGGGACAGCCAAGGCAGTGCATACCTATGCTGAAAAACAGCTCGGCGGTTTCGGGATATTTGTCGAGTACATCTCCGATGATTGAATCCTTTGTAATTTTCATTTGTAATTCCTCCGTTAATTGATTTTTTATTTGTTTTGCGTATTTTTTATTTATTCTTTGCACTTATGCATTTTTATGCACCTGCATTAACGCTATTTTCCTCTTGACCAATATTTTCGGTCAAGGCTTCTGTATTGCACTGCCTCTAAAACATGCTCTGAGCGAATAACCTCGGACTGCTCCAAATCTGCAATGGTGCGAGCAACCTTGAGTACCCTGTCATAAGCTCTGGCTGTAAGTCCCAGACTGACAAAGGCATTTTTTAAGGTTTTCTCGGCGGCGCTGTCAATTATGCAGATTTCATCAAACTGAGCGGCATTGATTTTTGCATTGCATTTGACCTCGCTGCCTTTGAATCTGTTTCGCTGAAGCTCTCTTGCAGCATTAACCCGCCGTTTTATTTCAGCTGAGGTCTCTGTGACCTCCGTGTTTCTCAGCTCCTCAAATTTCACCGGCGGCACCTCAATATGAATATCAAAGCGGTCAAGCAGTGGACCGGAGATTCTGTTTATGTATCTGTTGATTTTCATTTCTGAGCAGGTGCAGTGATGGCTTTCATCTCCGAAATAACCGCATGGACAGGGATTCATCGCTGCAACAACGGTAATCGAGCAAGGATAGGTGCAGTTTTGAGCAGAACGGGAGATTGTTATGCTGCCGTCCTCAATGGGCTGGCGCAGTACCTCAAGGGCATTGCGTGAAAATTCGGGCAGCTCGTCCAAAAACAAAACTCCGTTGTGAGCAAGCGAAACCTCACCCGGACG
The DNA here is from genome assembly GCA_945607165.1 of uncultured Ruminococcus sp. Classification (GTDB taxonomy): domain Bacteria; phylum Bacillota; class Clostridia; order Oscillospirales; family Acutalibacteraceae; genus Ruminococcoides. The sequence goes on from CALYYZ010000002.1 coordinate 5,009, forward strand.
GATAGCACCGGAGCCGCCTCCTCCCAAGCCTACGGGAGTAACGGTGTGGTGCGGAGCACGAAAGGGGCGAACCGTTACCAGACCATTTCCGTGAAGTGTACCGGCAATGGAGTGAATTTTGGTTGTTTCAATCATTTCCTCAAAGCTCATATCCGGCAGAATTGAAGGAAGTCGCTTTGCAAGCATACTTTTGCCCGAGCCGGGAGGACCGATAAGAAGAATATTATGACCTCCGGCAGCGGCAATCTCAAGCGCTCGCTTAGCCTCGTACTGACCCTTTACCTGAGAAAAATCCGGCAAAAACTCGGTCTGCGCTTTATTTTCGCAGGGGCTTGCCTTTGCAGGCTTTGCATTAAGCTCACCGTTTAATAGCTGTTTTAGCTCGACTATGTCGCTGACAGGATACACCGAGATTCCCTTTACAACCGCCGCTTCGTTTACATTCTGCCTTGGAACATATATTTTTTCAATTCCGCATTGAGCCGCCTTAATCACCATTGAAAGCACACCCTTAACGGGACGCACCTCTCCTCCGAGCGACAGCTCGCCGATAAACGCACAGCCGGACAGCTCTGTTCTGATTCTGTGGGTAAGCTTCAGCAGTGCAACCGCTATCGGCAGGTCATAGATAGGGCCTTCCTTTTTTATGTCGGCAGGGGCAAGGTTTAGGGTGATGTGGGCATTCGGAATTGTAAATCCGCAGTTTACCATTGCGCTTCTTACTCTGTCCCGGCTTTCCTTGACGGCTGTGTCGGGAAGTCCTACCATATCAAAGGCTGCAAGTCCCTGACGAAGGGTTGCCTCAATCTCTACCCTATAGCCGTCCATTCCGTTTATCCCAAAGCTGCTGCATCTTACAACCACTGCGTTCACTCCCCTTTGACAAAATGTAACACGATAAAATGATTATATCATTATAACGGTCACATTACAAGTGGTGCGGCTACAAAAAATCGACAAAAACTCGTATATTATGCACAAAAAATATTAATGTATTATTGCAAATTTACAGAAAACACAGTTAAATGCTTGACAACTATCCTGATTTATTATATTATTTATAAAGGATTACTGTTGCGTCGGGGTGAGTGTGTGGATAAAAGGGAGATCTCTTATTCTTCACTTGACGACGATAAGCTTGCATTGCTTTCCTCGAATGGAGATGACAAGGCGTTCAACGAGCTTGTGGTGCGTTACCTTGGGCTTATAAACAATATTGCCTTTCGCTATTATGCCGAGGGCTATGAGCTGAAGGATTTTGTGCAGGAGGGCTTGCTGGGTATGCTTTATTCCTGTCGTACCTATGACAACGGCGGATTGTCAAGCTTTAAAAGCTATCTTTCGCTGATTGTGGAACGCAGGTTTATTTCCATTGTTCGCCGATTTAATTCTCAAAAGGCGGTGCCTCAGTCTGCTGTTGTGCATATTGACTCAGTCAGTGATGAGCTTGAGTCACAGCAGGGTAATCCTGAGGAGCTTTTACTGTGCAGGGAACAGCTTGAGGGTGCACTCAGAGAGCTTAGGAGCGTTCTTTCCCGCAGTGAGTACGAGGTGCTTATGCTCTTCTGTGCAGGGCTAAGCTACAGACAGATTGCGAAAAAGCTGAATATTTCGGAAAAATCTGCTGACAACGCTCTGCAAAGAGCCCGCAAAAAAATCAGCAGTATGGATATGTCCTGAATAGTATCGGCGGTGCAATTCCGCACGGGACAAATTTTTATTATGCCAAAAGAGAGGTAAAAACCAATGTACGAAGACAAGACACTCGTTTGCAAAGAATGCGGAAACGAATTCGTTTTCACTGCAGGAGAGCAGGAATTTTACGCTGAAAAGGGCTTTGTAAATGAGCCGCAGCGTTGTAAGGAGTGCAGACAGGCAAGAAAGAACGCTGCAAGAGCCGGTCGTGAATATCACGAGACCATCTGTGCTGAGTGCGGCGGACCTGCAAAAATTCCTTTCCAGCCTATGGAGGGCAAGAGCTATTATTGCAGCGATTGCTTTGCAAAGAGAAAAGCAGATGCTGAATAATATTTTGATATAAAAGATAATATTTTTGCACTGTAGCGGCAGGATTTTTCCTGCCGCATTTTTTCGTTTTTGAAAAATTTAGTGCAACGACACGCAATCCGTACCTGCAGGTATATAATGATATATCATCTTTGCCATTATGTTTCAAGCCTTTTTACATAAATCAAATCGGGACTGCCGTTTGACAGTCCCGATGAAATTAAGAAACGAACTTAAGGGGATTGAGTTTTGTTGAGTTTTGCATAACCTCAAAGTGCAGGTGAGGACCTGTTGAGTTACCCGTAGAGCCTACATAACCGATTGTCTGACCCTTAGAAACTCTCTGACCTGCCGAAACAGCAAGCGAGCTGCAATGTCCGTAAAGTGTGGTGTAGCCGTTGCCGTGGTCAATAATTACACAGCTGCCGTAGCCGTCGCCATAATCGCCCGAGCGAGTAACTACACCGCCGTCGGAAGCTACGATTGCCTGTCCGTAAATGCCGCCTGCGGCAATGTCAATTCCATTGTGCATTCTGCCCCAGCGCCACTCAAAATAGCTTGAGATGCTGTGAGTGTAGGGAACGGGCCAAGTGAAGCTGCCCGATGAAGAGCCGCCTGACGAATAGCTTGCCGATGAGGACGAAGCAGCAGAATATGAGGATGTGCCTCTTGTCTTTTTACCCTTGATTACTACCTCGTCAACAGCCTCTTTTAGCACCTTGACATCGGTCTGCACAGCGTTTGTCTGAACACCGTCAACAAAGGTGGTTCTAACCGTTACTTCTGCTTCGCCGTTTTTACCCTCGGTCTTTACCTTTTTATAATCGGAATACTGAGATTCGTCATACTCTGTTATGGTTTCATAGGGAGTTTCCCTTGTGTAGACGATATCGGTTGAAAGTGCAATAGAGAGTTTGTCCTTTGCAGCAGAGATAATATCGTCTGCATTCATAAGACTCTCGGCTGCAACATTGTTTCTGATTTCAACATCATTTGCAAATTCGGTTGTTGTTTCGTCATCATAGTCTGCACGAGCCTCAAAAAGAATCTGCTCAAGCTCGGTATAAAGCTTCTCACCTTCAACGGTTACTCCGATGAGCTTGCCGTCAACAAAAAGGGCAGTGGTTGTGCTCTGAATACCTACATTTGTTCTGCCGTCTGAAAAGCTCTCATAGCCGACAGCCTCATCGTATGAGGAGGGCATTGCAAAGCCGTAGTTTACGGGAACAGAAGTCGCTTGTGTTTCTGTTTCGGTATTTACCGAGTTTTTGCTGTCAGAGTCTTTTGAAAGCTCAACTGCTCCGGAAACAGTAACACAGGAAAGCATAATTGCAATCGAGCAGGCAATAACCGCAAGCATGGCTCTCTTTTTTGACGATCTGTGTGCCTTTGGTTCAAGATGTCCCTGTTTTTTAGCTGTATGACTGCTGAAGCTGATGATTGCTTCCTTAGCCGAAGAGCTGTACTCGCTTTTGTTTCCGTTTCTGCTGTCAATGTAGCGTTTGTCAATTACGGAAACGCTTTTTTTTGCAGGCTTGATTTTTGCAGTCTGCTTTGACGCTGCTCTTTTGATTTTAAGCTCGTCAACCTTTTTTGAGGTTGATTTTGCCGCCATTTTTGCCACTCTCTTAGCAAAGCGGGCTGTCTTGGCTGCGGTGCCGAGTTTTTTCTGATTTGATTTCTTAGAAATCGGATGTTTTGTTGAAAGACTTTCTATTTCATTGAAACCTTCCAAACCAATGAATTTTGTCTCCAAATTAATTTCTCCTATCTCATTAACTGTTACATTTTTGTAACAATCGCATTGACTACATTATACCATTTTGTAACAAATTTGCAATAAGAGAATTAAAGATTGTAACAATTTACATTGGAGTTGAGCGAAATAAAGAAAATACTGACAATATTACACAATAATTCTACAGATTAATTATACTCTAAGTTATCAACTGAATAATTAATCAACAAATTGTAATATTTTTTTAAAGCCTTTTTTGCACCTTCTTTGTCGTGTTCCTTGTAATTTCCGCACTCTATTGCGGTTGTTCCGGGAATTTCTGCGGTATGCTCGGCACATTGCTTAACGGTCTGCTTTATAAGCTTAAGAGCCTGTTCTCTGTCAAGGTCTCTGACCAAAAAATAAAATCCGGTTCTGCACCCCATGGGACCGAAGTAAATGACCTTGTCTGCATATTCGCTGTTGCGGGCATAGGTGGCAAAAAGGTGCTCTATAGTGTGCATAACGGGTGTGGGCAAAAACGGCTCTGTGTTTGGCTTAACAAACCTGAGGTCGTAGGTTGTGATGTCGCCGTCTATTCTCGAAATATATGCCCCCGGCATAAGCGTATTGTGATTAACGGTGAAGCTTGCAATCTTTTTCATTATATAATTATCCTTTCATTTTTTATTATTCTGAGGTGCTTATCTTGCTGTAGTCAGCAATGTCTGTGAAGCAGATATTAAGGTCAACATCGCCCTGTATTCCGTCAACCTTGCCCTCATTGGAGTACTGCCACATTGAAAATTCATAATAGAAGTTGGGAATCGGCTGATATTCGCTGTACCAAATATCCACTCCTACGAGCTGACTGAGATCATATTTATAGTAAAGGGCTTCACTTTCCGAGTATATCATTGGGATAAATCCGAGCTGTTTTGCTCTGTTACAGAAAGCCTTGGCGCACTCTGTTACTGCCTGAGGACTGAGTCCGTCGGTTCGTGCGTTGTCATCCTCTATGGTTTCCCAATCGTAGGCAAGCGGAAAGTCAAGAGACTGTCCGTTGAGTACGCTTGCGGCATAATCGGCTTCTTCAACAGCCTCCTGAGCCGTTACAGCCTGAGAAAAGAAGTACGCTCCCACCTTGACTCCTGCCTTTTTAGCTTCCCTAATATACTGCACCGCTTTTTCGTCGGTATAAAGCTCTCCGCTGTCGCCGTAGCCTCTGCCGCCGAGCCTTATCATTGCAAACTCAATACCGCTTGATTTAACCCTGTCCCAGTCAACCTCACCACTGAAGCTTGAGATGTCTATTCCGGCAATAGAAGCATTTTTGCCGCCGTTAATATATGACTTGTATTCACCGGATTCTGTGAAATACTCATTATTAAGGGTATTCACCGGAACTCCTGCAAGAGTCTCAAGCGTGATTTCTCCCAGCTGTGAATCATTTATTGTAAAGCTTTTCGCAGCCGACTCAGCGTGTGTGGCTGCGGCTGTTGTGTTTTCAACAGACGGTTCTGTTTCGGAAGCCTCCGAAACATGCTGAGAAGCTTCGTTTGCAGAGCAGCCTGCTACTGATGCAATAAGAGTTAAGGTCAGCGCAAGTGAGAGTATTTTTTTCATTAGTATCACTTCCGTTTTGGCTTTTTTCTTCAACAGGATAACATATAAATTAATTGATGTAAATAAATTTAGTCGAAATTTGCAAATAAATAAGTCGATTTTTGTATTGAAAATATTTACATTATTAAGTATAATATAAGCTAAATGATTTTTTAGTTGATTAAGCTTTGGTTGAATAAATTTTTCATAACGGAAATCTGTAACGAAAGGCGGTGTATCGGTGTGAAAAGCGTAGGTGTATGCGGTTACAAAAAAAAGAAAAAATCTCAGCTTTTAAAAGAGATTGACGGATGCAAGTCGCTCAGCCAGCTTTTTGCGTTGATACAGCACGAAAATATTGTTTTACAAATGCACACCCAGTCCGGTGCTTCAAACCTAAAGCCCCGCAATCTCTCACCGAATGAGATAATAAAGAAGGGCGACACTCCCTTTGACCGTCTTAGGGCAGAGGTAAGAAGGTCAGTGGAAAGTCGCTACGGCTCGGACGACGCTCCGAAAAAAAATGAATCCGAAAAAAATAAATAAATAATTACAAGTTTCGATGGAATTATTACAGAAATGATACAATCGGGTTGTTTATGCCAAAAAATCTCTGAAAAATTGCATTATTATTTTCATGAAACACTTTATTTTTCAAATACATTATAGTATAATTTACTATTATAAAAGGGTGAGCTGAAAAGGCTCATTTTTGCTTGAATTTTTGATAAAATTTAGGGTGTATTTGGGGGAGGATATTATGAACAGAAAGATCAAGGGAATTTTTTCTATTTTACTTGTAGCCGTAATGATTGTTTCAGTATTTACGGTTATTAGTTCCGGAGCTTCTGCTGCGTCGTTAAGCGAGAACGAAGCTTTGCAGAGTACGGAAGAAACTCAGCCGTCGTCGGGTGCCGAAGAAACACAGCCGTCAGAGCCACAGCCGGCTCCTATTGAAACGGAGCCTACCCTGCCTAAGCCAACCTCACCGGCGCCGCCTCAGGTAGGAAAGGTAAAGAATATAGTTAAAACCAGCTTTGAAACCAACGAAATCAGACTTGAGTGGGATAAGGTAGACGGGGCAGACGGATATTTTGTATATTATTGCAATGCCGACAAGGATAAAACCTTCACAAAGATTGCCGATATCAAGTCAAATGCCTGCACAATTAAAAAGCTTTTGCACACTACTCAGTATCATTTCAAGGTTTCTGCCTATGTAATAAAGTATGACACAAAGTATGAGGGTCCTCAGACTCTTAAGAAAACCGCTACCCAGCCCGGCAAGGTGACGGGAGTCAGTATGAAGCGTTCTTCAAATGTTCTTGAGTTTACATGGAGCCGCAATTCAAAGGCTACAGGTTACAAGATTTATCGTGCAAGCGGAGCAACAAACGGTAAATATGTGCTCTATAAGACAATAAAGAGCAACTCAACAACTAAGTTTTCCGACACTAAAGTTCAGCTTGGAAAGGCTTATTACTATTGTGTAAAGGCTTATCGTGACCTTTACAACACCTCTTACAGCTCTCCGTCAAGCGACATCAAGTTCGTTGCGGGACTCGGTGCTCCGAATTTCTCAATGAAAACTCAGCTTTCAAGAGTAAGCCTTTCGTGGAACAGAAACAAATATGCCACAGGCTATGATATTTATTATTCAACCACTAAAAACGGTTCATATAAAAAGCTTGGTTCTACAAAGAATACATATTATAACACAGTCAAGCTTTCTAACAACAAAACCTATTATTTCCGTGTTCGTCCCTATAAGCTCAACGGAGCAAGCAAGACCAAGGTTTCGGGCACAGCTACAACTAAGTCTATCAAGGTAACTAATAAGGCATACGGCAAGACCATAGGAAATACCTATATTGAAATCAGCCTGAATCAGCAGCATATGTGGTATTACCGCAACGGCGAGCTGTATTGTCATACAGATGTTGTTACAGGCAACAAGGGAAGTCACGATACCCCCAAGGGCGTTTACAGCGTATTCCAGAGGTCATCACCGGCGACGCTTGTAGGCGCAGACTATGTTACCTCAGTAACCTATTGGCTCGGATTTACCTCGTGGGGACACGGTATCCACGACTCGAGCTGGCGTTCAAACAGCGAGTACGGCGGAACTACCTATATGGGTAACGGATCACACGGCTGCGTGAATACTCCCTACAGTGCGGTAAAGAAAATCTACTCCAAAGCAGGCTACGGCACAAAGGTTGTTATTTACTGATAAACCTAAGGAAACACTGAATAAATCACATCATAAGATTGTTTGCACATCTTGCTTGCATATTTTCCGTCAGCCTGCCCAAAAAAGTCCTCGTAATGCGTCAGCATTACTGCGGTTTGTTTGTGCAACCTGAAAAAAATCTGACGGTACAATATGCACAAACTATTTAATCAGTTTTTCCTTAATACAAAAGTCAACGGGATTTGCAAAAGCAAATCCCGTTTTTTCTGTTAGTTTTAAACTGGCAAAAGGATATTTTGGTTATGATGTGATTTATTCAGTGGTTCCTTAGTTTTTAGTATTTATACAGTCGATCAAAAAGTCATAAAAATCTTTAAAGCTGCCGTTTTTATATACCGAAATATCTTTGCCGCTTCGGTTAATTAAGCAGTCGGTGATAAGATAGGTGTCAAAGCCAAGCTCTGCAGCACACATATCCTCGTCAACATCATTTCCTACAATAAGGCTTTCCTCAGGCTTTATGCCTGTTTTTTCGCAGATTGTTTTATAATACAGCAGGTTCGGCTTGCAGCTTCCGCAGTTTTCATAGCTTGTGATAAGCTCAAAATCCTCCGGAGACACTCCTGCCCATCTGAGTCTGCGTTCGGTTGCAATCCGAGGGAAAATCGGGTTTGTTGCGGCAATAAGCCTGCCGCCGTTCTTCTTTATCAGCTCAACACTTTTTGCTGCGTATTCATTCAGGGAGGTTGCCTGCTTTGTGGTAAGAAAGTCATCCTCGTAATATCTGTCAAACTGACCTATATAGGGAGCAAGCTCCTTACCGCATACGGCGGAGGCGGCTTCCCAAAAAGCGTCCTTGTTTGAAACAGAATTGTCGTTTTTCACCATTGCCGAGGTTCCCTTCCACACTGCCTTTACAAGGGTGTCAGGCTCGACACTGATAATAGGGCAGCATTTATTACACAGCGAAGCAAAGTAAAATTCAGTAAATTTTTCCATATCCATAGGCAGCAAGGTACCGTCAAGGTCAAACAAAAAATTCTTATACATTTTGTTTCCTCCCATTCAAATATACTTAATCATATAATGTATAATTATAAATTATCGAACAGACGATTGCAAGTTACAAATATTTACAGTATAATTATACCTATATTTGTAATAATCAGATTGTAATTCTTCGGAGGAATGTATATGAAAATTGTGATTACCGACGCACAGACAGTGCTTGATGACCTTGTAAATGCCGATGAGCTTTATAAGCTCGGTGAGGTTGAGCAGTACGGACTGCTAAAATACGAGGATGCCGCCGAAAAAATAGCGGACGCCGATATTGTGGTGTGCAACAAAACCCTACTCGATTCTCACAGTCTGCGCCTTGCAAAGAATCTGAAATATATCGGACTTTTTGCTACAGGCTATAACAATGTTGATATTGATTATTGCAGAAAAAAGGGCATTACCGTATGCAATGCCGGCTCGTATTCCACAAATGCCGTTGCCCAGCATACCTTTGCCCTAATTTTGGAGCACTTTAACAATACCTCAAATTATGACAGCTTCGTTCACGACGGACATTGGAAACGAAGCAAAACCTTTTCGCCCTTTGTATATCCGATGTATGAACTTGCAGGTAAGACTATGGGTATTGTCGGACTTGGAAGCATAGGTCAGGCGGTTTCAAAGATTGCTCTTGCATTTAATATGAGGGTTTTAGCCTTCAACCGTTCCGAAAGGAGAGTGGAAGGTGTTGAATGTGTTGAGCTTGATGAGCTTCTTGCGGCAAGTGATATAGTAACCGTTCATTGCCCCCTTAACAGCGATTCTGAAAATATGTTTGATAAGACAGCCTTCGGCAAAATGAAGCAGGGGGCGTTGTTTGTAAACACCGCAAGGGGTGCGGTGATGAACGAGCAGGATCTTTATGAAGCTCTTCAAAGCGGATGGCTCGGAGGAGCCGCAATAGACACTCTCAGGGTGGAGCCTATGGAGGAATCGTGCATACTCTCGGAAGCGAAAAATTGTATTATGACTCCCCATATTGCCTGGGCGCCCGTTGAAACAAGACGGCGGCTTATGAAAATTGTCACGGATAATATCCGTTGCTTTTTAAACGGCTCGCCGACAAACAGAATTGTATAGTAGTCTGTATATAAAGCAGCAAAGCCGGCTCGTTTGTCTGAGTCGGCTTTGCTTATAAATGATACTAAGGAAACAATCTTTGCGGTATACTTTCTATCAGGAATTAGTATGACAAATAATCCAATTTGATAAATCTTCTATTCCTTTTTTTCCGCCTGCAATTTCTAAAATGATTCCATATAATTCTTCTTGAGTATACTCAAGTTCAATCCCGTTGAGTGAAAGAAACACAAGCATAGAATGTGCACCGATACGCTTATTTCCGTCGATAAATGCGTGGTTTTTAATCAGACCATAGCCCAGACGAGCAGCTTTTTGATGTATTGAAGGAAATAAATCGTTGCCGTCAAATTTTTGAAAAGGTGCATTTACAGCGGAGTCAAGAAGCGTTTCATCACGAACTCCGTCAAGACCTCCGGTGCAGTCAAGTAATTGTTTATGCAGTAACAGTATCTGCTCCCGTGACAAAAGTATCATTTTGCGAGCACCTCATATGCCGCTTTGTTTTTCTTAATAAGTCTTTTTGAGATATCAAGTACATCTTCATTGTCGGCTATCCGTTCCTCTTCCGCTTGGCTAAATTCCACAATAAGATAGCGGGGAACATTATTTTTTAAAATTACGGCAGAACCGTTTTCATCCACAAGTCTTGCCACTTTGGAAAAATTCTGATTTGCTTCGGTTATCGAAACAAGAGCATTAGTATTAATTTTCATAAAACTCCTCCGAATTGTACACTGTATATAGGATAAATTTATCCTATATTATTATACTGAAATATTATACCTATGTCAATAAAATAATTTCAGAATTGTTTAAAAGGAAACATAGTAAGAAAGCCGGCTCGTTTGTCTGAGTCGGCTTTAATATTATACTAAATTTATACTTAATTCTCATATAAGCAAAATCTATTGCTAAAGTTATTATACTCGTTGAGCTTTACAATAGGGGTTGCGTAATGCGTTTATGCTTTTTTCCAAGCGGAGGGGAAAAGCAGTAAAAGCATAGGGAAGAGCTCGAGTCTGCCTGCAAGCATATCAAAAATCAGAACGCATTTTGAGAAAATGTTGAAATCCGCATAGCTTCCGACAGGTCCTACTGCTCCAAGACCCGGTCCGGTGTTGTTGAGGTTTGCGGCTACAGCGGTAAAGCTCGTCAGGAAATCCTTGTTTTCAATCGAAATCAAAAGAAAGCTGAAAACAAAAATGCCGATATATGCAACCAAAAACATACTTGTAGACCTGATTATGCTGTGGTCAACGGTCTTGCCGTCCATCTTGACCGACCTTACATTCCTGGGATGTATAAGCAGAGAAAACTCCTTTTTAAGCTCCTTGCAAAGAATAATCAGTCTTGACACCTTAAATCCGCCGCCGGTACTTCCCGCCATTGCGCCGATGAAGGTGATTATTATGATGATTGCCTTTGACAGCTCCGGCCAGTGGTTTACATCTCCTATGCCGAAGCCGGTGGTGGTGATGATAGAGCTGACATAAAAGAAGCTTTGGTGGAATGCGTCATAGGCGGTGGGGTAAAGCGAGCTTATGTTAATGGCAATAACAGTAACGCTCAGTGCCGTTATGCCCAAATACACCCAAAGCTCCTCAATTTTGAAAGCACTTTTGAATTTTCGTGCCAACAGCAGAATGTAGAATGTAAAGTTTGTTCCGAAAAGCAGCATAAAGACTGCAATCACTGTTTGAAAATAATAGGTGTTATAGGCGGCAATGTTTGTGTTTCTTACACCGAAGCCTCCTGTGCCTGCTGTTGCAAAGCTTGTGTTGAGTGCGTCAAAAAGTCCCATTCCTCCGCACAAAAGAAGGGTAAGCTCAATCAGTGTAAGACCAATGTAAATGCCGTAAAGCAATGCGGCATAACTTCTCATTCTGGGCACTGCCTTACCTATAATGGGACCGGGACTTTCAGCCTTCATAAGATAAATGTTCTGTTGCCCGCCGAGCTTTGGAATAATGGCAAGCAAAAAGACAATAACGCCCATTCCGCCCAGCCAATTCAAAAAGCTGCGCCATATCAACATTCCGTGGCTTAGCCCCTCAATATTTGTCAGAACGGTGGAGCCGGTTGTTGTAAAGCCTGAAACGGTTTCAAAAAAAGCGTCAATAAACGAGGGGATTTCTCCGCTTAGCCAAAACGGCAGACACCCGACAACGGACATAAGCACCCAGCTCAGCGCAGTAGAAGCGAAGCCTGCTTTCTGATAAAGCACCATATTATTAGGCTTCTTGATTTTTATTGACAAGAAGCCAACAAGGGCGCTCACAGCCCCAATAATAAGGAAGTACAGTCCCTCGTGCTCTCCGAAAATATACGAGGTGAGCGTTGCAATCTGCATTGCTGCGCCCTCAATAATCAGTACCCAGCCGAGAATATATACAATAATTCGTTTATTCATAAATTAATTTGTTCCTCAATGTCTTTCAAGAATATCATCAAGATCGCTGAGCCCCTTATGCTTTGTAATTACAACAACCGAATCGTCAGGCATAATAACATCACTGCCCTGGGGAAGAATGATTTTTCCACGGCGGTAAATGCTGATGATTTGAAGATTATTCTTTAGGTTTAAATGCTGAAGCTCAACGCCGATAATCCTTGAGCCTTCCTTAACCCTGAATTCAAGCGCCTCAATCTTATCATCGTGCAAACGATAAAGGGTTTCAATATTGCTTCCAAGCGAGTTTTGCATTGCACGAATATACCTTGCAATATATTCACCGGTGAGACGCTTGGGGTGAATAACGCAGTCAAAGCCGAGATTGTCAAGAATTGAGTCAAAGGAGCTGTTGCTGACTTTTGTGATAACCTTTGCGCCGGATACATTCTTTATAAAGAGTGAGATTAGTATGTTTTCCTCGTCATAATCCATAAGTGCCGCAACACCGTCTGCGTGTTCTATTCCCTCGCTGAGCAGCAGATGCTGATCCATACAGTCTCCGTGAATTATTACGGCTTCGGGCAGAGCGTCTGCCAGAAATTCACAGCGTTTTGAGTCCTTTTCAATGATTTTAACCTTGGCTCCGGATTTTATGAGCTTTTGTGCAAGATAAAAGGTTACCTTGCCCCCGCCCAAAAGAATAACATCCTTGCTTCTGCCGATTGCAACGCTGATTTTCTTGAAAAATTTTGCAGCGGTTTCGGGCTTTGCCGCAACTGAAATGCGGTCGCCTGACTTAATTATAAAGTCGCCGTTGGGAATATAGACCTCCCCGTCTCGCTCAACAGAGGCAATCCTTACCTTTCCCTTGAGCAGGTCAATCTGACTGACCTGTTTGTCGCTTATCAGTGACTTTTCGGGAACTACCACCTTTATCAGATCGACCAGACCCTTTGAAAAGGTGTCGATTTCGATTGCAGCGGAGAAGCGAAGCAGACGGCTGATTTCAAGCGCAGCGGTAAGCTCCGGATTGATGGACATTGAAAGTCCGAGCTGATCCTTGACTCTGAACAAATCATTTTTATATTCGGGATTTCGCACTCTGGCTATGGTGTGTTTTACCCCCGCCGCCTTTGCCATAAGGCAGGTGTAAAGGTTGACCTCATCTCTTGCGGTGGCAGCGATAACCAAATCTGCGTTTCCCGCACCTGCCTCCATCAGCACTTCATAGGTTGCGCCGTTTCCCTCAATTCCCAAAACATCTATGGATTCGGAAAGCTTTTGCACAGCCTCGCCTTTAATATCAATAACAACAATATTGTGACCTTCCGTGTTAAGCTCGTTGGCTATAGAGGTGCCGACCTTACCGCATCCGACAATTACAATATTCATGATTATCCTCTCATCTTGAAAAGAGATACGGGGAATTGTTAATTCCCCGCAGTTTTGCATAAGGTCATAATACACCATATTTGTATAAAAATCAATATATCAAACGAATTTTAGGATTCAAAATCACACGAAGTTTTTGCTTTCAAAATTTTGCAGCTCATTGATTATCTTTTGCTTTTGCGGTGTCTGTAGTCCTCGTCAAGGTTATTTTTCCAGCTATTGCTGATGTAGGGTGATGTTCTGCACTCAGTTACCGCCTGTGAGATGCTTTCGAACATTATCTCTGTTCCCTTACTGTCGGGATTGTAGTTTACCGCCCTGTTTTCGGAGATTCCGAAGCTGTGAGCAGTTTCTATTGCGTCAATGTTTGCGCCGATAAACAAAAACTCCCAGCCGTATTTTTTCTTTGCCTTTTCTATCATTTCCTTAACCTTTTGTCCGGAATAAAGGCGGCTTGCGTTTTCCATTCCGTCGGTGGTTATGACAAACATTGTATGCTCGGGTACATCCTCTTTTCTTGCGTATTTGTGAATATTTCGTATATGCTTCACAGTCGAGCCAACGGCGTCAAGCAAGGCTGTGCAGCCCCTTACATAATAATCCTTGTCTGTCATTGGTTTGATTTGTTCAATAGGCACTCTGTCGTGAAGCACCTCTGTTTCATTATCAAACAGAATTGTTGTAATATAGGCGGTGCCGTTGTTCTTTTTCTGCTTTTCAATCATTGAATTGAAGCCGCCGATTGTATCAGTCTCAAGCCCTGACATTGAACCGCTTCTGTCAATGATGAATACAAGCTCGGTTATGTTGTTTTTTACTGTGTTTTTCATAATAAGATCCTCTGTAATACTATTAACTGATAAAAATCAGTATAAAATAAAATGACTGTAGGCTTTGTTGTTACCTTACAGTCATATTATAGAGGATTTTTAATTGCTAATGGTCGCCTTGCAAGCGACAATTTTTATGCTCCGAGCAAATTCTGGTCAAAGGCGAACAGAGCCTCGTTTATCTCGAAAATGTCATAGCTCTTTTTTGAAATAAAGTATTCGATAATGACATCGAATTTGTTGCTGTGAGACAGTGCATATCCGGCCTTCATCAGCATATCCGAGGTTTCCTCAAGGTCAAGCTCAAGTGCAATGGCAAAGGCTATCGCTGTGGACTTTGAGGGTTTGTATTCAGGGTTATTTCGGATTTTTGAAAAAAGCTTTCGGTCAATATTTGCCTTTTTGTAGCACTCGGAGTCGGTGATGCCTTTTTCGTCAATTTTTCGCAGAAGCATTTGAGAAAAGCTCTCGTCAAGCGTTTTCAGTCTGTCTCCAAGGCTTAATTCGGGTGCAGGAGCAGAAGGTGCCGGAAAGCTATTCTTGTAAGAATCAAACACAGAGCCTTTGTTGTATTCTGCTCGCCTGCAACAGCAGTCGATTGCTAATACATAGGTGTCGTCAATGTACTGCTGAATATCGGAAAACAGCCTTTGGCTGATGGCGAAGGCTTCTCTGTCGAACACAACAAGATACACAAGCATATCGTTTTCCGACAAAAAACCGCTGATACTTTTTGTTGCAATTCTCAGAGCCTTATCCTTTGGAAATCGGAAGGCTCCGCTTGAAATCAGCGGAAAGGCTACCGACTCGCATTTGTACTGCTTTGCAAGCATAAGAGAGTTTTTGTAGCAGAGCGAAAGAAGCTCTTCCTCGCCGTTTTGACCGCCGCCCCATATCGGACCAACGGTGTGAATAACATATTTGCAGGGAAGCTTATAGGCAGAGGTGATTTTAGCTTCGCCCGTGCTGCAGCCGCCCAGCCCTTTACACTCTTTTTTAAGTTTCGGGCCGGCTGCCTTATGGATTGCTCCGTCAACTCCGCCGCCCCCTAAAAGGCTGTGGTTTGCAGCATTTACTATTGCGTCACATTCAAGCTTTGTGATATCGTTGCGAATAATTTTGATTGGCATAGGCTTATCCCGGTTTCAATGATATTTTTATGTTTATTAGACATAAATTTTTGGTGTTTGTCTTTTTACAGCAGAATTTCATATTCCCTTCAATTATCTCTCTTACTCTTTGTCAAAGCACACGCCGTAAAGCATTACAAGCTCGACAATGTTCACCAATGACAGCGACAGTATACAGGCAATCAGCATTACAACCCAAGCCTCTTTTGAGAAAACCTTTTGTGTGAAGATAATCTGAATAATGAAAACTACAATAACCTGAACAATAGTGAAAGGCATAAGTATGACTGCAATTATTATGTTGAAAAGCATACCTATCCAGCCGATTGACAGTGCGTCACGCACCCTAACTTTGCGCTTTTTTTCAAGCATTTGGTCAATAATCCTGCCGCTCGCCTCTTCAGCCTTATCATCAACCTTCATTGTATATGGTATCGAATCAGTCGTTGAAGCTTTGCTTCTGTCTGCAATAACAGCTCCGCTGAAATTCCTTACATTTGCAGTATTGACCCCCTGAGTGGAGTTAAAATCGTGATTTTCCTGACTGTAATTATAAAATCCGCCTGATGCATTTGCAGAAACGGTTTCATCTTCGTTTTCATGTGCATCGGAAATATCGGCTCTCTGAGTGTAATTAAAATCGTGCTTATTCTGATTGTCATTATATAAGCCGCCTGATGCGTTTGCGGATACGGTTTCATCTTCGTTTTCCTGCGCATCGGAAATATCGGCTCCCTGAGTGTAATTAAAATCGTGCTTATTCTGATTGTCATTATGTAAGCCGACTGATACATTTGCAGAGACGGTTTTACCCCTGTTTGTTTTGTCTATGTATACATATTTATCATTTTTAAAAGGAGTGTTTGCTCTGTCTGAGGGTAATTCGACCTTTATATTTTTTCTTGTCCCATTTGTGTAGTTTGGATTCGGTCTGTCATTATGATCAGTAAGGGAGAGTAATGCATTCTTTAATGCCTCGGCTGAACGGAATCTGTGTTCCGGCTTGAAGGAGCAGGCCTGAAGAATAATACCTCCGAGTCTCTGACCGGCATTGCATGGGGGATTAAGACGCTGACCCTGCATTCTTTTTATAATCGCCTCATTTTTGTCACCGTATTTTACGGGTGCAGGCGGCAGAGGAACAAACGGCTCACGGTTGAAGTTTAACAGTCTGTACATTACCATACCGAGGGAATAGATGTCCACGCTTGAGCCGTAGGGCTCGCCCCGATACACCTCAGGAGCCATATAGGTGTAGGTGCCTTTTTTTGACATACCACTCGAGGTTTTTTCAATAGTTCTTGCAACACCGAAGTCTCCTAACTTGTAAAATCCGTTTTTGGAAACGAAAATGTTGTCAAGCTTTATATCTCTGTGAATAATATTGTTTTTGTGACAAACCGACAGAGCGTCGCACAGTTGGATTCCAAGCTCAATAACCTCCTGCTCGGTCAGAACATGGTTGCGCATAACCTGAGTAATGGGGGTGAGCAGTTCCATTTTTATCAGAATATCCCAACCGATTTCGTTTTCGTGTTCTACAATGGAGTAATCCTCATATTCAACAATACCGGGATTTCCCCTTAGCTGAGACATAACGGCTATCTCGCCTATAAAATCGTTCACAAGGTCGAGGTAATAATCCGTTACGCTCTTATCGTCCATACCCTCGTTTTTGAAGCTTTGAATCTCAGCCTGTGAGGTGGGAATTTGAATGACCTTAAGTGCGCTGTGTTCTTCGATCCCGAAATTGTTTCTTACAATTTCATAAACCTTTCCGAAGCTGCCCTCTCCAATCAGACGGACAACCCTCCAATCGCTCCAAACCCTTCCGATGTCATACATATATATCTTCTCCCATAATAATCAGCGTTTTCTTAGCTGTCAGTCTTTTTTTTTAATGACGAAACAGTTAAAAACAATCCTGCCGCTACTAAGCCGACCGTCAGCAGCACCGTTACTGTGTTTGAAACAGTAAAACCCTGATCAATCATTTTTTCTAAGCTTCCGTTTACTATGGAGCCTAAAAACGAAAGCAGACCGAGTATCATCATAATTATTCCGGCAATAAGTCGTCCGCCGGAAGCGTTTGCGTCTTTTTCCGTTTTATTGATTTCAAGCTTTGCCCCGCAGACTGAGCATTTCCTGCTGCCGGCAGGATTATGGCTGTTGCATTTTTTACAATACATAATATTAACTCCCAAATATATGATTTTAAGTGTAATTTTTTCAGTGTTTACGAAAACAAAAGGATGAGAATTTAGTGAAAGGCTATCTTTTCACAAATCCTTCGTTAAGAAGAGAATCCTCTGTTTCCTTCATTGAAATATAGTCTATATTATTGCCGCTTACAATGCCTAAATTGATAATTTCGCTGATGTTGTCCGGATCATCCATATCTGTCATTTTTATGGTATACTTTAGATATGACGAAAACTCCTTGCTTTCCACTGTGCAGAAGTTAAGCCTTCTGTAGTTGTCGCAGGTTTCTTCCAACACGCCTTTCACCGCATCAATTTCCGAGTCTGTCATATCAGTTTTAACATAATAAATGGTGTCGGTCATCTCTTGTACAATGTCGTCTTTGTATCCAAATTCCAAAGATTCAATAAGCTCTGATTCCGAATCCTTTTTTACAAAGTGGGAATCATCAAGTGAAGCGAAATAATTGTTGTATAAATAAATTCCGTTGTCGGAAAAAACCTTGTTATACTCATATTCTGAGCCATCGGCATAGCTTATTTCGGAGGAATAGTTGCGATTTGATGATGACGAGCTGATTCTTGAGCTGTAGGAGCTTGAATTTCCTGAGTAGTAGGAGTTCGAGCTTATTGAGATGCCTGAATACTGACTTCTTGAATATGAGCTGCCTGAGTTATAGCTTGAATCATTCTGCTTTGAAAGCAGTATAATGCCGGTCACCGTACCGATTCCGATTACGGCAATAAGGCAAATCAGTGCGATAAGCGGAGCCTTGGAGCGTTTGGGCTTAGCAGGCTTTTGGTTGTTAGGATTGAAATTGGTAAAGCCGTCTCCGTATTTATTGGGAGGCTCGTTATGCAGGTTGTTTACTCCGCCCACAGGTGGGATATTGTTGTTATATTGATTAACGCTGCGTGTACGGTCAAAATTATCATATTGTGCATTTTGTCCGTACACAGGCATATAGTGTGGATCGTTTTTCAGCTTTACAAGCTCCGACTTCATCTCATTGGCAGACAAAAATCTGTCGCCGGGCTTGAAGGCGCAAGCCTTCAGAATAATACGGCTCAGACTTTCGCTTGCGTTTGCGGGCTTCAAAAGAGGACTGCCGGTCATTCGCTTTATCAGCGCTTCCTCCTTGTCCTTATAAGTTATAGCTGTCGGGGGCAGCGGCGCAAACGGCTCACGGTTGAAGTTGAGCAGTCTGTGCATTACCATTCCGAGAGAATAGATATCCACACTCGAGCCGTAGTTTTCACCTCGGTAGACCTCGGGAGCCATATATGAA
This sequence comes from uncultured Ruminococcus sp., assembly GCA_945607165.1. Taxonomy (GTDB): domain Bacteria; phylum Bacillota; class Clostridia; order Oscillospirales; family Acutalibacteraceae; genus Ruminococcoides. The sequence goes on from CALYYZ010000002.1 coordinate 23,911, forward strand.
TAAGTGCCTTTCTTAGACATCTCGCTCGTTGTTTTTTCAACCGTTCTTGCAACTCCGAAATCTCCGAGCTTGTATTGCCCGTTTTTGGTAAGGAAGATGTTATCAGGCTTAATATCTCTGTGAATAATACTGTTTTTGTGGCAAACGGAAAGGGCGTCGCACAGGCTTATTCCAAGCTCGATTATCTCGCTTTGCGAAAAGCTGCGGCTGTTGATGGTGGGAGCCAACGGAATAAGAAGCTCCATTCTTATCAGTATATCCCATCCGATTTTACCCTGATGGTTTACAACGGCAAAGTCCTCATAGGAAACTATTGAGCTTTGTCCCTTGAGCTGATGCATAAGCACAATTTCCTGTGTGAAATCGTCAATCAGTCCCCTGTAATACTCGGTGATTTCGTTGTCGTTCATTCCGCCGTTTCTAAGACTTTGAAGCTCGGAATCAGAGTTGGGAATAGAGATTACCTTAAGGGCGCTGTGCTCCTCTACTCCGTAATAATTTCGCACAATTTCATAAACCCTTCCGAAGCTTCCTTTGCCGATAAGGCGTACAACTCTCCAGTTAGGCCAGATATTCTCAATGGGATACATATACTCCTCCGATTCATAAATGCGTATTATTATGGAAACACTGAATAAATCACATCATAAGATTGTTTGCACATCTTGCTTGCATATTTTCCGCCGGCTTGCTCAAAAAATCTGACGGCGCAATATGCACAAATGATTTTATCAGTGTTTCCTTAGATTTTAGTATTAATACAGACCGCCTGTCTCAGCCTCGGGAAAATCGTCTCCGTCAGTGTCGTCTGAATTGCCGCCAAGCTCAAAAACTCCGAATACCTTTTGCTCCCGATCGTCATCGCTGTCGGTCGGCTCAGTCTCGTTGAAAATATTACCCGGCTCAGAATAAGGCTCGTCGTAGGTTGACTTGGACTCGGTTGGCTTTTCTGCGGGCTTGACCGTTGTATTAACGGAAGCAGGCTGAGTTGAGGACGGCTCTTTGTCCGTATTATCGCCAAGGGGATTAAACAGGAAAAAAGCACCGACTGCCGCCGCCAAAAGAACTGCCGCAATTCCTGCAATAATCAGTGCGAGCATACCCTTGCTTTGCCCTTTGGAGCCTGCGGCTTTGCTGACATATCCCTGTGCGTTGTTTACTACCTTGCCCAGAATAATCGTAATGTTGTCTCTTCCGCCGTTTGCAAGAGCCAGCGATAAAAGTGTTTCGCCTGCGTCCTCGACCGAATTTGATTTTGAAATAACGCTGAGTATCTCATCGGTTTCCACCATATCGGTGAGGCCGTCGCTGCAAATCAAAAATACATCGCCCTCGTTTATTTCACCGTGAAGAAGATACGGAGACAGCTCCATTTCGTCGGGGAAAATACCCAGATTCTGAGTCAGGCGAAATTTTTTCTTTTTGTCATAGTTCGTTCCGAAAACACGCTCGTAGTTGTGACGCTCGCTGTGCTCATACGAAATCTGCTCAATGCTGCCGTTTCTTATCAGAAAAATAGGGCTGTCACCGAGATTGCAAAGCTGAAATCTGTCGTTTTCAAACAGAAGCATTGAGGCGGTGGTGCCCATTCTGCCCTTAACGATTCTCTGCATTTCATCACAGATGATTTCATTTGACTTAAAGCATATATCCTGCACAAGTCGATCGGGCGCCCCGCCCCTGTATGCGGCAAACTCATACGAGGCTGTGTCTGCGGCAATTTCCGAGGCGCGCTCTCCGCAAAGATGTCCTCCCATTCCGTCAAACACTCCGAACAGAGACGGAGTATTTGTGCTGTAGGTTCCGCAGTGCTTCCAGCCCGATTCGCCTATGTCCACCTTTGTTTCGGCACAGATTAAGTTGTCTTGGTTTTTCGGTCTTACAATACCTCTGTCAGACAGGGCATAAACATTAATTTGCATACAATCAAATCCTTATAGATTGATAAGCTATTGTGCTTTAGCAACCGCTGAATAAAATTCTAATTAAAGCTGCTTGCACAGCGTAATTGTTTTTTGATAATAATGCACATATTTAATATGAATAATCAGCTTCATTATATATTCTTTACATACAAATGTCAATGTTTATTTGATGCTTTACATTAATATGCTCTGAATATGCTCTGAAAACCAACAATTCTATACAGGTTATTGTAAATTCCCATCAAACAAAAAGCTGCTTGCAGGGAAATTCCCGGCAAACAGCCTTGTTCAAATAATATTTCTGAATATTCCAAAGAGCAGAAGCACTGCACAAGCCGAATAAACAAGTACAGAGTCAACCTTTGAAAGAGTCTTTTTGTTGCAGCGCACATAGCTTATGCCAAGCCTTACCGCTATGTACAGAAAGAAAGGCAGCAAAAGCAGCACTGCGGGGTTTGCTTTCCATGCCGAAGCAAAATCAAGCTGCAAAAGACTTATGCACATTCGTGAAACTCCGCAGCCCGGACATTCCAATCCTGTAATACTTTTTATAGGGCATGGAATTCCTGCGCCTAAAGCTGTACACACAACGGAATACAGCAGTCCTGCTGAAATCAGAGCCGCAATAAGCATAAGCACTCTGAACAGCCGTTTTTTCTCAGTTTGCCGCAACCTTATTCAGCTCGTTTTGAATTAATGCGTAGTTTACGATAACAAATCCAAACAACGCAATCACCAAATAGACAATCGAATTATCCGACGCTGTTCCGTTGTATTTCCTGGAAATATAGTCAACCTTTTTACCGGCATTATAGAACCAATAAATTCCGTAGATGCCGCAGGTGACAAGGCTGAGCAGAAATACAATGCCGCCTGAGGTGTCTCCCGCAGAATCACTTGCTGTGTTGAGGTCGTTTACTAAATTAACAAACCAGTAGATTCCATAGATACCGCAGGTAACAAAACTGAGTATAATTGCAATCGCAATGTCACGGCGGGCAATGGGAGCTTTGCCGTTATTTCCCTGATAAGGAGGCTGCTGGTAGTTCGGCTGACCCTGATACTGCTGATAGGGAGGCTGCTGGTAGTTCGGCTGACCCTGATACTGCTGATAGGGAGGCTGCTGGTAGTTCGGCTGACCCTGATACTGCTGATTGGGTGCCTGTTGGTAATTGGGCTGACCCTGATACTGCTGATTGGGTGCTTGCTTGTTGTTTCTATAGTTTACAGAACCACCGTTTACGGATACCGTAGCTTCATTGTTTGAAATCGCAGCTCCGCAGAACTGGCAAAAGTTGATTCCGTCAGGATTATTATTATTGCATTTCGGACAAATCATTTTTTATCACTCACTTTTCTTTCAATATAATATCATATTTATATGATATGAAAAGTATACCAACTGTTTGTGGTGATGTCAATATGATTTACAGTTTATTTTTGCAGTTACGACAAATTTTTTCTTTCAATCACTATTTTTATAGTAAATATCATATTTAATGTAAAAATATACCAACCGTTTGCCATGCTGTCAATGCAATATGCGCAATATTATATGCGAATAAAGCCAAAATACTATTTACATATTCTGTCATACTTTGTGAGCTTTTGAGGATATGCCTTGCTCAATATTTACCCGTACTGATAACAGGGTTTATTTTGCTTTTTATTGGCAATAATAGGTATGGCAAATTGTAAAATGCTCATTTTTGCCAAAGATAATGATTGAATTTGCTCGATTATAAATAAATTTTGAAAAAGTTTGAAGTATATTGATTAAAAATGCTTGACTTTGGAAAAATATATGCTATAATCTAATCAAGAGGTGAACGAAAATGCTCACGCAGGAAAGATATCAGACAATTTTACAAATACTGAACGCTAAGTCGGCGGTTACCGTTACTGAGCTTGCACAGCTTCTGAATACTTCGGAATCCACTGTAAGAAGAGATCTTAACAGCCTTGATGAGATGGGAAAGCTCAAAAAGGTATTCGGCGGGGCAACCGCAGTTACAAGTCTTGAAGGCATAAGCGAGGACAGCTTCAGCCGCAGGGAAACCGTTATGACTGCCGAAAAGGACGCAATCGCACGATACAGTGCAGGACTTATCAACGATTCCGATTTTGTTTATATTGACGCCGGCACAACTACCGCACGGCTGATTGAATACATAGAAAACACAAAGGCAACCTATGTAACAAACGGTATCGGCCATGCAAGGCGACTGATTCAGAAGGGAATGTCGGCATATGTTATCGGCGGAAAAATCAAACCGGTAACAGAGGCAGTGGTTGGCGCACAGGGAATGAAGAGCATATTAAGCTTTAATTTCACCAAAGCCTTTATGGGCGCAAACGGAATTGATATCACAAGCGGATTTACAACCCCCGATATTGAGGAGTCGCTTATAAAGGAAAGGGCGATTGAGCAGAGCTATATGAGCTTCGTGCTTGCAGACCACACGAAATTTGAAAAGGTTTATCCGGTATCATTTTCAAAGCTTAAGGACTGCTGCATAATTACCGACGCCTTAAGCAACAGCGAGTTTTCAGAACATACCGTTATCAAGGAGGTTTTGAAATGATTTATACAGTAACCCTAAATCCGTCAATCGACTATATTGTAAGGCTTGATTCCCTTAAAACGGGAATTACAAACCGCACAAACAGTGAGGAATACTACTTCGGCGGAAAGGGCATCAATGTTTCCTGTGTTCTGGCTGAGCTTGACCTTGAAAGTACGGCGTTTGGTTTTGTTGCCGGCTTTACCGGTGAAGCAATCGAAAACGGAATCCGCAACGACAAAATCATTACCGATTTTATCAGGCTTGAGAACGGAATCTCAAGAATCAATGTAAAAATCAAGGCAGAGGAGGAAACCGAAATAAACGGTCAGGGTCCTCATATCAGCGAGGATGAGCTTGAAAGACTTCTTGCAAAGCTTGACAGACTTATCGACGGAGACACGCTGGTGATTGCAGGTAATATTCCCGCCTCAATGCCCGATGATGTTTATGACAGAATACTCGATAGGGTAAGCGGCAGGGATATAAGAATAGTAGTTGACGCAACCAAACAGCTGTTGCTCAATTCGCTCAGGCACAAGCCGTTTTTGATAAAGCCCAACCGCCAGGAAATCTCAGAAATGTTCGGCGTGGAAATCAATACCGAAGAGGACATTGAGGTTTACGCCAACAAGCTCAGAGAGATGGGAGCGAAAAATGTTCTTGTTTCCTTGGGAAAAGACGGTGCAATGCTTATTGACGAGTTCGGAATAAAGCACAAGGCAGGAGTACTTAAAGAAAAGGTGATAAACACCGTAGGCTCCGGCGACTCAATGGTGGCAGGCTTTATTGCCGGATACGAAAAGGAAAAGGATTATTCCTTTGCTTTGAGGCTTGGCAGTGTCTGCGGAAATGCTACGGCATTTTTAAGCGGACTTGCAACTAAAGCAAAAATAAATGAATTACTAAATAAATTTTAAAGGAGAGAAAGGTTTATGCGAATTACAGAATTAATCAAAAAAGACGCTGTCGCTCTCGGCGTCAAAGTGAACAGCAAGACTGAAGCGATTGATACCCTCGTATCGCTCCACAAAAGCTGCTCGAACCTGAGCAATCCCACCGCTTTCAAGGCAGAAATTTTAAAGCGTGAAGAGATGGGCACAACAGCAGTAGGAATGGAGGTTGCCATTCCTCACGCAAAGAGTGCCTCTGTTAAGGCTCCCGCTCTTGCCGCAATCACGGTGCCGTCAGGCGTTGACTACGGAGCAGCCGACGGACAGCCCTGCAAGCTGCTGTTTATGATTGCCGCAACAACAGACGGCGATGTGCACCTTGAGGTGCTTGCAAGACTTATGCAGCTTCTTATGGACGAGGAGTTCACCTCAAAGCTTAAGGCTGCAAAGAGTGTTGATGAGTTTTTATCGATCATTGATGCAAAGGAATCCGAAAAATTCCCCGAAGAAAGCAAGCCCGTTGCCGCAAACAAAAAAGCCGGCTACAGAGTTCTTGCAGTTACAGCCTGTCCCACCGGAATAGCTCACACATATATGGCTGCCGAAGCTTTGGTTAAGGCAGGCGAAAAGATGGGCATTACCGTAAAGGTTGAAACAAACGGCTCAGGCGGTGCAAAAAATGTACTTACCGCAAAGGAAATAGCAGAGTGTGACGGCATCATCATCGCCGCCGACAAAAGTGTTGAAACAGCTCGTTTTAACGGCAAGCCTGTTTACTCAACAAAGGTTTCCGACGGTATCAACAAGCCGGAGGAGCTTATTAACAAGATAATAAACGGCGAGGCTCCGGTTTTCCGCAGCAGCGGCAAGCAAAGCTCGACAGCTTCTCCCGAAAAGGGCGAGAGCATTGGCAGACAGTTGTACAAGCACCTGATGAACGGTGTTTCACATATGCTTCCCTTCGTTGTTGCCGGCGGTATTTTCATAGCCATTGCGTTTTTGATTGACGCCGCAAGCGGTGTTCAGGCTCAGGGCAACTCAGCCTTCGGTACAGTAACCCCCGTTGCAGCTTGGTTTAAAAATATCGGCGGATATGCATTTAGCTTTATGCTTCCCATTTTGGCCGGTTTCATAGCAAGATCCATTGCAGACCGTCCCGGCTTGCTTGTCGGCTTTGTCGGCGGCTTCCTTGCTTCAAACGGCGCAACCCTTGTAAATCCCGGCGCAACAGATGCAATCCCCTCCGGCTTCCTCGGCGCACTTCTTGCAGGCTTTGCAGCAGGCTATCTTATGCTTCTTGTTGAAAAAATCTGCGACAGGCTCCCCGATGCTCTCGAAGGCATCAAGCCGGTGCTTATCTATCCGCTTGCAGGTTTGGGCATAGTAGGCGTTATGATGTGTGCGGTAAACCCCTTTATGGGAATGATAAACACAGGACTTAACAACGGTCTTTCATGGCTTCACCAGAATAACCTCGGAATCCTGCTCGGCTGCATCCTCGGCGCAATGATGTCCATTGATATGGGCGGTCCGTTCAATAAGGCGGCTTATGTGTTCGGTACGGGAATGCTCACCGCAGCTGCAGCTTCTCCTGACGCAGCATTCCAGACAACTTGCTATCAGGTAATGGCTTCCGTAATGATCGGCGGTATGGTACCTCCTCTTGCAATAGCTCTTTCAACAACAATTTTCAGAAACAGATGGACAGCAGAAGAGAGAAAGAACGGTGTAGTAAACTACATTATGGGACTTTCCTTCATCACAGAGGGCGCAATTCCTTACGCCGCTTCCTCTCCCTTAAAGGTTATTCCTTCCTGTGCAATCGGAGCAGCAGTAGCCGGCGGACTTTCATGGCTCTTCGGATGCACATTAATGGCTCCCCACGGCGGAGTATTCGTTGTTGCCACAATCGGCAATCCGCTTATGTATCTGCTTGCACTTGTTATAGGCTCTTTAGTTGGAATGATCCTGCTTTCATTGCTCAAAAGACCAATCAGAAAGTAATTGCAGGTAATTAACAAAAAAGATATAAAAAGATATAATAAACAATAGAATAAAAGATAAAACAATAAATAAAATTTAAAACAGTTAGGAGATATAATTATGGTTTCACAACAGCTTACATTAACAAATCCTCAGGGCTTTCATATGCGTCCGGCATCGGTTTTCGCAAGTGCAATGGGCAAGTATAAAAGCAGCGTAACAATTAAATTCAACGGCTCGGATTATAATGCAAAAAGCCTGCTCAATATCATCGCCGCCTGCATAAAATGCGGAAGCGAAATTGAGGTTATTTGCTCGGGCGAGGACGAAAATGAGGCTCTTGCAGAAGCAGTTGAGCTTATAGAAGGCGGACTCGGAGAATAAGAAGGTTAAAAAGCCGTGCCCGGATTTCCGTCGGCACGGCTTGTCAGAGGTATTATTATGCTAAAAGGAACACCTGCATCTGACGGTATCGGTATCGGCAGAGTAATGATAATTGAAGAACATTCGCTTGAATACACACCTAAAACCGTTACAGACACTGACTCGGAGCTTGAAAGATTCAGAGCAGCTGTCAAAGAGTTTTGCGAAAACACCGGTGCACAGGTCGAGGCATTAAGACAGTCAACGGGCGACAAGGAAGCAGAGATTTTACAGGGACATATCCAGATGATAAGCGACCCCTATCTTTGCGGAGAAATAGAAAAGCTTATTTCCGACGGCCGGTGTGCCGAGTCTGCGCTTGAGCATATGTGCGACATGTTTATTGCGATGTTTTCTGCAACAGACGATGAGCTGACAAAACAGCGAGCCGCCGATGTAAGAGACATAAAATCCGGAGTGCTCAGAATTTTGCTTGGCGTAAAGGAAATAAAAATCAGCGACGCTCCTAAGGGTACTGTGCTTGTTGCCAAGGAGCTCACACCGTCAATGACAGCCGGAATAAATAAGGACAACATAGTTGGAATTGTCACCGAGACCGGCGGCAGAACCTCACATTCGGCAATCCTTGCCAGAGCTCTTGAGATTCCTGCTGTTCTAAGCGTAGACGGCGCAGCGGCAAAGCTTTCGTCAGGAGAACAGGTGATTGTTGACGGAAATGAGGGAGAGGTAATCGTTTCTCCCGAAGAAGCTCAGCTTGCTCATTACAACGAGAAACGCAGTGAATTTTTACAGGAACGCCGCGAGCTTGAAAATTACAGAGGAAAAAAGACTGCTTCTGCAAGCGGAGAGGTTTATGAGCTTTTCTGCAATATCGGAAAACCGGACGACGCCGTAAAGGCGATCGAGTTCGACGGTGAGGGAGTGGGACTGTACAGAACTGAGTTTTTGTTTATGGACAGAACCTCGGCACCCGATGAGAACGAACAGTTTGAAGCCTATAAAAAGGCTGCGCTGATTTTAAAGGACAGACCTCTTATTATAAGAACGCTTGACATAGGCGGAGATAAGGCGATTGAGTATCTCGGACTTGAGAAGGAGGAAAATCCCTTTATGGGCTTTAGGGCTATTCGCTTCTGTCTTAAAAATCGTGAGCTGTTTAAAACACAAATCAGGGCAATTCTCAGGGCAAGTGCTTTCGGCGATATAAGAATAATGCTTCCTCTTGTTACAACCGTTGACGAGCTTCGAGAGGGAAAAAGACTGATTTCACAGACGGCAGAGGAATTAAAGTCCGAGGGAGTTGCTGTGAAAGAAAATATTAAGGTCGGTGTGATGATAGAAACAGCTTCAGCAGCCGTAATGGCAGATGTGCTTGCAAAAGAGGCTGATTTCTTCAGTATAGGTACAAATGATTTGACCGGCTACACAATGGCCTGCGACCGAGGTAACAGCGATGTTTCCTATCTGTATTCCGCACTTCAGCCGAGCGTTTTAAGACTGATTAAGTATACGGTGGAGTGTGCCGTAAGGAACGGAATTGATGTGGGAATGTGCGGTGAAGCTGCAGCGGACAGCCGAATGATTCCGCTTCTCATTTCATTCGGACTCACTGAGTTCAGCGTTTCGGCCCCGTCTGTACTTAAGGTCAGAAAAACAATTTCCAAATGGACAAAGGAAAAGGCTGACGAGGTTGCCGAGAAGGTTATGTCAATGGCTACCGAAAAGGAAATTGACGAGTATCTTAAAACCGTAATTTGATTTTAGACAATAATAAAGCAATAAAGCAAAACAAAGAGGGCTTCACCCGTTTTCGGAGTGAAGCCCTTTTTGGACTGTTTCTTGACGAATTATTTTTCTCTCTGAAACATATAGATTATCGGTGATGCTAATGAAACGGATTATCTGCATAATAATGGGAGTTTTCGTAATTGCGTTTTGTGCCTTTTCTCAGTTTGGCGGCAAGGAAACAAAAAAAGATTCCTACATAAAATATGTTGAGTTCAATGTTACTCGCAGCGCACTTCAGGCAGCCGTAGATCTGGATATTGCAAACCGCTTTGAGGATTCGAGGGTTGATTTTGTCACTCTGCTTGCCTGTCTCGGGGCAAAATACGGAGGTGATTTCAGCAGATATAAATACTCCGATATGACCGAGCTTGCCGAACAGTTTAAAAGCGGCAGGTCAGAGCAGGAGATTACAAAAGATATGCAGTATTATCCATATTATAAACAGGCATATTCCGCAGTACTCGGATCTATGGTAGGAGCTTATCAGGAGGGAGGGGAAGGAGCTGATCCCGAAACAAAATACGGAGTCCGTTGGTTTTCTCCCATTGCAAAGGGATTTCCGTATTCTGCCTATGACGATTTCGGTGCAGTGCGTACCTACGGTTACACCCGACCCCATCTCGGTCACGATATGATGGCGGCAGTGGGAACACCGGTTATCGCCGTTGAGTCAGGCATTGTCGAGTGCTTGGGATGGAATAAATACGGCGGATGGCGAGTAGGTATTCGTTCCCGTGACAAAAAACGCTATTGGTATTATGCCCATCTGCGTCAAAACCGACCTTTTGCGGAGGAACTGTCAGAGGGTGACGAGGTTACCGCCGGTGATGTGATAGGCTATGTCGGGCGAACGGGTTACAGTGATAACGAGAATGTAAACGGTATTACCGAGAGTCATCTGCACATAGGACTTGAGCTTGTGTTTGATGAAAGTCAAAAGGAGAGCGACAATGAAATCTGGGTGGATATAACCGCATTAACACAGGTGCTTGAGTCACATCAAAGCGAGGTGTGTCGAAATAATGAAACAAAGGAGTATTATAAAAAAGTCGAATTTTGTGAAATTAATTAGCATTATGTACAAATCATCAAAAATATACAAAATTTAACAATAACTATTGACTTATTCGGTTATATAGTGTATGATTAATACAGCAACCGAGAGGTACATAGATTTAGGAGGAATTTTTATGAAAAAAGTTGCTATTTCAGTTGTTTCAATTCTTATGGTTCTGTCACTTGCAGTTGGTATGACTGCTTGCTTCGGCGGCACTGATCCCAAGCTCCAGAGCTATTTGGATTCAGACAAATTCAAGGATGAACTCAAGGAAATGAACGACAGCTTATCCGGATTGGGTAAGGTTGAGGTTACTGCTCAGGGCAAAACAATGATCATGACCATGACCGTTGACGACAGTATGAAAGAGTTAATGAAACAGGCTCTTGAAGCTAATCCCGATTCAATGACCGGTGATTTCCAGGAAGCTGCTAATCAGATGGCTGAAGAAACAGGACTTTCAGATGCAAGCTTGCAGGTTATTGTTAAGTGTGGCGGAGAAACACTGTTTGACGAAACTCTTAAGGCTGAGTAATTATTTTCAACAAAATCAGAACTGTTGCTTCGGCAGCAGTTCTTTTTTTGGCTCAAAAAAGCCGCCCGAATTACCCGTCGAGATACTCGGCTGAAAGACTTGATTGGTTTATGAAGTCAACGCTCGGGCAAAGAAGTCATATATATTATGAAGCTATCTTCACGAATTACCCTTCGAGGTACTCGAAAAAAATCAAATTATGTTGACTGAAGTATATTGAAGTGATATAATCAAGGTGAACCTTTTTTTAAGGTGTTGATAAAATAATCAGGGGGATTTTTTATGAAAAAAATAAGTATTTCCGTTTTGTCGGTGCTGCTGTCAATTCTTATGTTGTTTGGACTTACTGCCTGCGGAGATGACAGTTCTTCAAACTCGGATTTAGGTTCTTCAAACTCGGATTTAGGTTCATCAAGCGTTGAAAGCAATACGCAAAAATCTAAGCTTTCCGAATTTTTAGAGTCTGATTTGATAGCAGATCAGCTTGATACGGTAAAAGAGCAGTTTGGATCGCTTATGGACATTGATGTATACGCAGCTGATGACGCTACTCTTGTATACGGCTTCACCTATAAAGACGAAATACCTGAGTCTCAGTTCGATGTAATGAAGGAAACATTTGAACAAGCATTTACTTCAATGTCATCTACATACGAACAGATAGCCGCAACTGTAGGAAAGGCTTTAGACATAGATAATATGTGCGTAAGAGTAGAGTTTTTCACAAATGACGGAACCATGCTTTTTTCAAAAGATTTCTATGCCGGCGGAGGTTCCTCGGAAAGTGGCTTTTCACTCTAAACAAATATTCTAAGCAAATACAGAAAAATATAAGGCTGCCGTAAATTCCTTTCGGACTTGTGGCAGCCTTATTGATTTATGATATTATAGAGACTGAGCAATTACTGTTTATTCTCGGCAAGTATCTCTGAGATAAGCTCTCGCTCGTCCATATGATACTTAACTCCCTTGATTTCCTGATAATCTTCGTGTCCCTTTCCGGCAAGAACAATAATATCTCCGCTTTGTGCATTGTTAATGCAATATCTGATTGCGTCCTTTCGGTTTGGCACAACAACATATTTTCCGTCTGTCTTGGCGATGCCTGTCTTAATATCCTCGATAATATCCATAACATCCTCAAAGCGTGAGTTGTCTTCGGTTATTACCGACAGGTCGCTCAGTCTGCCTGATACCTCTCCCATTTCGTAGCGGCGAACCTTCGGACGGTTGCCGCCGGCTCCGAACATAGTTATGAGCCTGTTCGGATTATATTGTCTGAGAGTAGAAAGCACATTTTCCATTGACAGTGCATTGTGAGCATAATCAATAAGCAGGGTGTAATCTCCGGGCACCTTAACAGGCTCAACTCTGCCCTTTACACTTGCGTTTTTTAAGCCGCTTATGATTGCCTTGTCGTCTATTCCGAAGAAGGAAACGGCACAGATTGCGGCAAGCGCATTGTATACATTAAATTTGCCGGGAATACCAACCTCTGCGCTCAGGCTTTTTATTCCCTCTGTTTCAAACTTAACACCTATAAATCCGCCGTCTGATATCAGGCGGTCATTTTTTGCTGTAAGGTCGGCTTTTTCGGAGAAGCCGTAGGTGAGTACCTTGCCGCAAAAGTCCTTGGTAACCTCGCTGTATTTTTCATCGTCAATATTAGCAGCGGCTTTTCTGCACTGACGGAATAAAAGACTCTTGCAGTAAAGATATTCGGCCAAATCCTTGTGTTCCACACCACCTATGTGGTCGTCCGAGAAGTTTGTGAAGATTCCTGCGTCAAAGGTAATTCCCTCAAGACGGTGATGCTTCAGACCGATTGACGAGGCTTCAATCACCATAGCTTTGCAGCCGGAATTTATCATATCTCGCATAGCTTTTTGAATCTCATAGGATTCCGGGGTGGTGTTGTTGGTTTTATATGTTTTGCCGCCGTAAACAATGCCAAGCGTTCCTATAGTGCCGGTCTTTATTCCAGACTGTTCAAATATTTCGGCAATCAGGGCGGTGGTTGTAGTCTTGCCCTTTGTGCCGGTAACTGCAACGGTTTTAAGCTCATCGGCGGGATGACCGAAAAACTCTACGCTCATAAGAGCAAGTGCAAGCCTTGTGTCGGCGGTTTTGATGATTGCGACATTATCGGGAAGTTCAGAGTAATCAAGCTCGTCACTAATGATGAGTGCCGAAGCACCTTTTTCAACAGCCGACTGTGCATAAAGATGACCGTCAGAGGTATAGCCCTTCAGACAAATAAATACAGTATCTTTTGTGACCTTGCGTGAATCATAGACAAGGTCGCATATCTCAGGATTACCGTCCTTTATAACCGTATATTCTGTTGTACTCAAAATATCCTTTAACCTCATAGCAGTGCTTCCTTTCATAATTTATGATGTATGGAACTGCTGACAATTCCAAATGTTTGTTCAGTAAGCGTTATACATCTTAATTATACCAATGTTTGCCTGAATTTACAACTAAATTACAATAATCAAAGAAAATATTGTTTCAGAAATATCCGCAGGGAACCTTCATACAGGAGGTTTTATTGTCTGAGGTGTGATTTATTCGGCGCTTTATTAGGAAAAATCTGAATATATCTGTCATTAAGGGAACATTCCACATTCACCCGGTAATCACAGAATATATGAAAATTGCTTAATTTGTTATTTTTTACCAAAAAAAATAAAAATAATACCGATACGGATAGATTTAAAAGTGTATGTGTTGAAGAATTCGGCAAATATTTTTGTCAAAAGCTAATCCGATTGTTAATAATTACCAATAACAGATTTGTGATTTTAAACAAAAATTGATACATACTTTTGTAAGTAAAATGAAAAAGTGGTTATATTCTTGTCATAATGTACAAAAAAATTAAAGAAAATTAACAATGTAGATAAAAAGTACAAAGGTAGTTGAAATTTCATTGTATTTTTGATATTATTTATGTAGATGAACTGAGGTGCATTTGTACATTTACACCAAAGTTCTTCGGTGTCCGAAAAGGAAAAAATATTTTTTTAGAAAGAGGGATTATTCCGATGAAAAAAATTATTGCCATTCTTTTGGCAGGAATGATGACTGCTACTGCTCTTGCAGGCTGCGGCGGCGGTGGCAGCGAGTCAGGTTCAGGCAAAGAGTCAAGTGGTGGCGGCGAATCTTCAGCTGCCGGTATTGAAGGCTCCAAGGTTGACCTTTCTTACTTTGGCGAAGAGGACAACATTAAGCTTAAGGTTTGGACTCCTGACGCTTCCGTAAATCTTATTAAAAAGCAGGTTGAAGAGTTTAAGAAGCTTTATTCCGATAAGAAGATTGATATTCAGGTTATTGCACAGGGCGAGAAAGATGCCGCTACTCAGGTTCTCAACGACGCTTCTGCTGCTGCCGATGTATTCAGCTTCCCCAGTGACCAGCTCAACGACCTTGTTGACGCAGGCGTACTTGCTCCCGTTGCTTTTGGAGATCAGGTTACTGCTAATAACGATCCTGCGACAATTAAGGCCGGCACAATGAAGGATAAGGACGGCAAAGACACACTCTACGCTTATCCTCAGACAAACGACAACGGCTACTATCTTGTATATGATAACACTGTTGTTACAGCTGACGACGCTAAGACTCTCGAGGGTACACTCGAGGCTTGTAAGAAGGCCGGCAAGAAGTTCATTATGAACGCAGGCGACGGCTTCTATGCTTGTACATTTGCTTTCACAGCAGGTGTGCAGGTTGACGGTCTTGAAGATGACGGTATTACACAGAAGTTTAAGGATTATGACGAGGACGAAGCTATAGCTACACTTCAGGCTTTTGGTAAGCTCATCAAAAAGTACAAGGGTACATTTACTTCACTCGATGTTGCTAACATTTCATCAGGCTTCAACACAGGCACATGCGGCGCAGGTATTGACGGTTCTTGGGACACAGCTTCTAATAAGAAGGCTCTCGGCGAGAAGTTCGGCGCAGCTAAGCTTCCCACAATCAATGTAAACGGCACAGACAAGCAGCTTATTTCAATATTCGGTTATAAGTATGTTGGTATCAACGCTTCTTCTAAGTTCCCCCGTTCAGCTCAGATCCTTGCTTTCTATCTCACAGGTGAGGAGTGCCAGCTCCAGAAGGCAGAGGAACTCGGTTGGGGTCCCTCAAATGTCAATGTCCAGAAGAACAAGGTTGTAACAGAGAGTGCTGTTCTTACAGCTATCGCTGCTCAGGCTGAGAATGCTTGTGTTCAGGTTAACATCGCTAAAACATTCTGGAATCCTATGGCTAACCTCGGTAACACAATTATCAAGGACGACTGGAATCCCGATAATTTAGATAAGACCAAGGAGCTTCTCAACGATACTGTAAAGAATATCCGTGACGAAGGCTGATTGGCTTAAAACTGATTTAAAAAATTAACGGCTTGATCGGGGTGCCTTGCCGAGCAGGGTACCCCGAAAAAACGAATTTGTATTTTCCAAGATGTATCCCAATGGGATGCGGTACACCAAACGAATAATGTTCTTCTGGAAAATACAAAAGGGTATTATTAGTTTGGTGTATGAGAATTTCGCAGACTTATAAGGAGAGCTATTATGACATATGTTGAATACAAACAGCTCAATCCGTTTCAAAGGTTTGCTCACAACTTCAAAAAATTTATCTTAAATGTTCCTAAGGCTGTTGCTCATTTCTTTGTTGCATTAGGCAAAGGTATAGTTGGATTTTTTGTTGGTATAGGCAAGGGCTTTGCTAATTACTTTACAACCTTCGTAAAAGGTGACTGGGCTACCAAACTTTCCTATTTGATTTTCGGTATTGGTGATATTCACAAGGGCAAGTACTACAAGGGTATTTTGTATTTCCTCTCTGAGGTGCTGTACGCTTGCTATATGGTATTCTTCGGTTGGGGATTTTTGTCAAAGTTTACCACCCTGGGTGTTGTTGCGAAAAAGACAGTTCCCGATGGTATTTTCACCAAAACCGTATTTGTAGATAACTCGATGCAGATATTGCTTTATTCGGTAGTATCAATAGTTATCACAATAGTTGTATTCGCAGTTTATATTTCAAACATAAAAGAC
>CALYYZ010000003.1 GCA_945607165.1 uncultured Ruminococcus sp.
GGAAAGGTTCCGGCAATTATAACCATTGTGTGTGACGCACTCAAGTGTATAATAGCCGTATTAATCGGCGGATTTATTTTTTCCTTTGTTGCCGCAGACAGCGATATTCTTCGCAGCGAGTTTGTTAACTGCGGTAAATACATAGCAGGTATTTTTTGCATTATCGGACATTCCTATCCCGTGTACTTTCACTTCAAGGGCGGCAAGGGCGTTGTAACTGCCGCTGCGCTTATGCTTGTAGAGGATTGGAGAGTATTCTTGCTTATTCTTCTGACATTTGCAGTGATGTTTTTTGCGACAAAAATAATATCCGTTGCAAGCCTTACCTGTGCAGCTCTTTATGCGCCTTACACCTTTTTATTTACCTTCCTGTTCGACCTAAGGGCGGGATACTCCCTTGCCTATGTTTTGCTGTCAACAGCAGCTGCCTTGATAATCGGTGTGTTTGTAATTGTCAAGCACAAGGAGAATATTCGCAGAATTATCAAAGGCGAGGAAAAGAAAATCTTAGCCAAGAAAGACTGATTTCAGGCAGAAAATGACATATTTTTTGTTGACCTTGTGTTGATTTGGTAGTAAAATATATTTGCTGATATTATTACGGTGACAGTGCACTGTCAATATCTTTCAGCCCGTCAAAATATGGCTTGATATTTGTGGGCTGTTGCTGTGCTGTATTGTCTGAAATGTTTTATTTTGTTTATTTGAGAGGGGCTTAATATGAGCGACTGCATTTTTTGTAAAATAGTAGACGGCTCTATTCCGTCAAAGAAGGTTTATGAGGACGAAAAAATACTTGCTTTTTATGACCTTGAGCCACAGGCTCCCGTTCATGTGCTTGTTATTCCTAAACAGCATATTTGCTGTGCAAATGAGATAAATGATACTAATTCTGAGGTTATCGGATATTTGTTCTCGAGAATTCCGGAAATCACTAAAAAGCTTGACCTTAAAAACGGCTACCGTATTGTTAATAACTGCGGAGATGACGGCTGTCAGAGCGTTAAGCATATGCATTTTCATATACTGGGCGGAAAAAAGCTCAATGCACAGATGGCCTGAGGTGTGTCTATGGAAAAGTATTTGTTAAAGGTTGCCGGACTTGAAAGAGAGCTTGAAAAATTTCCCGTAAACGATAATCTCGATATTGCTGCCTTTATAATGTTCGGCGATGTTGAAATGACCGAAAGAACAGCTCAGGAGCTTTTGAAGATTTGCCCCGAGCACGATGTTGTTGTAACCGCCGAGGCAAAGGGAATACCTCTGTGCTATGAAATGGCAAGGCAGGGCTGCAGAGATTATGTTATCGCAAGAAAAGGTCTGAAGGTTTATATGAGGAACTCTGTTTCATCTGCTGTTAATTCCATTACTACCCACGGAGAGCAGAAGCTTTATCTGGGAGAGTCTGAGATAAACAAGCTGAAAAACAAGAGGGTTTTGATAGTTGATGATGTTGTCTCAACCGGTAACAGCCTTATAGCTATTGAGAATTTACTTAAGCAGATCGACTGTGAGGTAGTCGGCAAGGCTTGTGTGCTTGCGGAGGGAGACGCTGCCGACAGAGATGATATTATTTTTCTTGAAAAACTACCGCTGTTCTTTAATACTAATTCCTGATAGAAATCAGATCGCAAAGATTGTACGCTTTTATTTTAGGGAAACACTGATTAAATCGTTTGTGCATATTGCGCCGTCAGATTTTTTGTCAGGTTGCACAAACAAACCGCAGTAATGCTGACGCATTACGAGGATTTTTTGGGCAGGCTGACGGAAAATATGAAAGCAAGATGTGCAAACAATCTTATGATGTGATTTATTCAGTGTTTCCTTAGTATTAGTATAAATAAATAATTCGGGAGTGAATAAATATGAAGCGATTGCCGGGTGTGATTGGTATTTGTTATCTTTCTGCCCTTGCAGTCGCTTTTTATTGCCTTGATGATAAGTTTTTGCTGCCTGCGGCAATTATTTTCGCCTTGGCTTCAGCTATTGGCTTTGCAATAATTATGTTTTTCAAGCGGATATATAAGCATATTTCGTTTCGGTTTCCGATTATCTGTATTACTGCAGGGGTTGCGTGTCTTAGTCTTGTTACATACTCAGCCTTGACGGTTGAACCGCTGCACAAAAGATATTCCGGAAAAAGAGTAGAATTTATAGGTTATATTTGCGACGAGCCATTGTCGCTTGACTTTGGCTTTTCCTATGAGGTGGAGGTTTGTTCTGTAAACGGCACAGATGAAGCTTTCAGGGTGATAATATATTCCGACAAAAGACTTGATGTAAAACCGTTTGACACAGTAGAAGTCGATGCGGTTTTTCAACCGGTTCAATCAAATTATTTATCGGGCAAGGGAGTGCATTTTGTTGTTGACAACAGTGAGTTGTATAATACATGCGCTTTAGGTCACAGGAACTTTTCCTTTGAGGAAGCGGCATTGTTTGTCAGAACAGCGGCAAAATCAAATCTTGACAGCATACTTTCTGCCGACAGTTCAGCTCTGAGTAAGGCAGTTTTGCTCGGAGATAAAAATGCTCTTGATAAATCGCTGAGAAATGATTTTACCGAAAGCGGTTTATCCTATCTTATTGTAGTTTCGGGCATACATCTTTCAATAATAACCGGAATGACAATGATGTTGCTCGGCAGACTGCTCGGAAGCCGTAGAATCTTAACAGGAGTCTTAATTAATCTTGCAATATTGTTTTTTATGCTGGTTTCGGGAATGTATCCGTCTGTATTAAGGGCGGGAATAATGTCTATAATTGCAGTAAGCGGCAATATGCTTTTTCGCCACTCCGATCCGCTTAATTCATTGGGCTTGGCTGCACTGATAATTGCTCTGCTGAATCCCTATTGTATTTGTGATGTCGGACTTTTGCTTTCCTTTTCATCAACTCTTGGAATCATACTTTGGAGCAAAAAAATACTGCACTATTTTTTGGGACGGATTAATATAAGAAACAGAATAATCAGATTTAGTGTAAGGAGCGTTGCCGGCGGTGTTGCAGTATCCGTTTCTGCTGTAATTTGGACAATTCCCGTCACAACTCTTGCCTTTGGTACAATTCACCCATATGTAGTTTTTACTTCTCTTTTTGCAAATCTCCTGATTTCAGGTGTGCTTGTGCTGTCGGCTTTGATATCGGTACTGTTTTTT
This sequence comes from uncultured Ruminococcus sp., assembly GCA_945607165.1. Classification (GTDB taxonomy): domain Bacteria; phylum Bacillota; class Clostridia; order Oscillospirales; family Acutalibacteraceae; genus Ruminococcoides. The sequence goes on from CALYYZ010000003.1 coordinate 3,162, forward strand.
ATTCCTCCGGTTACCTGTGCAGCGGCTTGGATTATAGAACGATTAACAGATACGGTTAATCTTTTTGTGCCTTGGTGCGCTGAACTTCCTTTTTCGTCATTAAGAAGCGATAAGCTGTATTTTTATCTTTGGATAGCATTTTCTGCCGCATTGGTAGCTGTAGGCTACATAATAGCGGCAAAGAAATTCTATGTTATTACGGCGGCAATAGCATCGGCTGCCTTTCTTTTAGCGGGTGCTTCGACTTATATTATTGTTCAGCATAACAATCCCTGTATAAGGCTTTACAGCTGTGGAAATGCAATCACAGCTACAGTGACCTGTGGCTTTAACTCCTCTGTATTATCCTGTGGGGGAGATACGGCAAATGAGCAGAGGATAATAAGGGAAATAGGCAGAGAAGCTCTGAGCTTGGATTATCTAATAATTCCTGATGAGAAATATAAACATTCCCGTTATGCAGGAGCGATAGCCGAAGAATTTGACACCGCTAATATTTTGATATATGATAACAGCATAACGGCAAAAGTAGGCATTGATGGCTCAACGGTAAAACAGCTTCACGACAATTCCAAGCTGACCATTGAGCTTAACAGCATCGCAGACGACACAATAACAGTCGCTGACGGAGGAATGTTTCAGTATCTGCGCTGTAACGGAATAACGGTACTGATTATTACCGGCAAAGCGAGCGTAAGCCTGCTTGAAGAAAGCCTGCGTACGGCAGATTATGTTGTTGTTGACGGAATTCCTAAAGACGGCGAATTGTTAAGCTGCAAACAGTTGATATTTTCCGGCGACAAGGGAATATTTGAACAGAGGTATAATTCGTTGACAGAAATATGTCCCAATGTAGCTTCAACCGCTGACGGTGATTTGGAATTAATACTAAAACCCGGTTAAAAGCTTCAAAAGATATTTTAGTTTTAATTAGTATAAGTTAAGCTCAAGGAGAAAAGATATGCCTTTTTTTACTGAATCGGAACTAAAAAAGAATATAAAAACAAGACAGTTTTTACCTGTGTATCTTATTTACGGCTGTGAGCAAATGTATGTCAGCGGCTACACTAAAAAGCTTGTGGAGGCTGCTGCAGGCAAAAATCCGTCGGATTTTAATTTTCACAGCTTCACAGGTGATATTGATCTTGAAGATTTTGCTGCTTCGCTTCAAATTGTACCTTTTCTGAGCGAGTATAACTGTGTATTATTATCTGACCTTCATTTCGATAATATGACTGCAGATGAGCTTGACTCTTTTAAGCAAATTACAAGCAAGGTATATGACGGAACTGTGCTGATAATTTCAATGCCAACCTATAGGCCCTCAAAAAATAAAAAAGACTTTGAAAAGCTTGTCAAACGGGTTGAAAAGCTTGGTGCGGTATGTAATTTTGAAAAGCTTGACGACAGAACGGTGAGAAAGCACATAGCAAAATTTGTGAACGATAACGGTAAAATAATATCAGAGGTCAATGCGAGAAAACTTATGAGCCTATGCGGCTCGGATCTGAATTTACTCAAGAATGAGGTTGATAAAATCTGTGCATATTCTCAAACTGAGGAAATAACTCTTGACGATATCAACGCAGCAGCAAGCGTTACCAACCTTGAGGAAAAGGTGTTTTCGTTTTCAGATGCAGTAATAAACGGTAACGGACAGCGTGCCTTTGATATACTTGATCGCCTGATTTATCAAAAGGAAGAGCCTATAATGCTTCTGTCCCTTTTAGCTGCCTCCTATGTTGATGCGTACAGAATGAGGGTAGCCGATGAATGTGGAGTAAGTCAGAATGATGTGGCGAAGGATTTTGATTACAAAAAGAGAGCCTTTGCTCTGGGAAAGGCTAAAACAGCAACAAGGAAGCTTTCTACCGAGGCTCTCAGAAAGAGCATTGATTGTATTTTTCAGACAGATTTCTGCCTGAAGACAGCCTCCGTAAATTCCAGAATAAAGCTTGAACAGCTAATTTCTCAGCTTATGCTTATCTCAAGGGAGGACAGTCGCAAGTGATAAAAATAAGGGAAGCTATTATTGTTGAGGGAAGATATGATAAAATAAAGCTCTCCGCAATAGTTGACGCTCCGATAATAGAGACAAACGGCTTCAGAGTGTTTTCCGACAGGGAAAAGCAGTCACTTATCCGCCGCCTTGCAAAGTCGAGGGGAATAGTCGTTATGACGGACAGCGATTCTGCCGGCTTTCTGATAAGGAATTTTCTCAGGGGTATGGCAGATAAATCTGCCGTAAAGCATTGCTATATTCCTCAGATTGAGGGCAAGGAAAAACGCAAGTCTGAAAAGAGCAGGGAGGGTTTGCTCGGTGTTGAGGGAGTAAGCGATGAAATAATTATCAATGCCTTAAAAAGCTGCGGAGCAACGGTTGAAGGTGAAAACACACAAAACCGTGCCGAAATCACAAAGACCGACCTTTTCTTGCTCGGACTTTCGGGCAGCAAAAACTCAGCTGTAAACCGAAAAAAGCTTGCAAAAGAGCTTGAGCTTCCTTCATATCTTTCGACAAACGCCCTGTTGACGGCACTGAACTGCTTATATTCTCTTGAAGAATTAAAAGAGCTGATAAAAAAGTTGATATAACAAGTCATAGAGTTAACGAATATCTGACCGACTTTATCCCAAAATAAAGACGGTGATTCTATGAAAAGTATTCGCAAAAACAGCTTGCTTTTTATCATAGGCGGAGTCGGATATTCGCTGATTGAGCTTATCTGGAGGCAAAAAACTCATTGGACTATGGCTGTAACGGGAGGAACTTGTTTTTCGGTTCTTTTTAAGCTTTACGGGAAATTTAAGAATATGAATCTTGCAGTACGCTGTATCTGCGGTGGTATGATAATTACAACTGCCGAGCTTGTCTGCGGATGCATAGTGAATCTGAAATTCAAAATGAATGTGTGGGATTATTCCCATCAAAGGCTTAATTTCAAGGGGCAGATTTGTCCGTTATACAGCTTTCTATGGATATTATTGTGTCTGCCGATAAACGCAATCTGTACAAGGCTGCAAAAAAAGCTTAAATAATGTCTGCTGAACAATTCAAAAACTGTCACAGGAATTTCCTGCGGCAGGATTTTTTTATTTGATAGGAAATTACAACAAAATGTAATGTATCAACGATCCTATCGAATAAAAAACTTTTTTGCCCGCTCAGTTGCGCCTTGTGTGCGCACGAGCGAAGGCTTTTCTGTTTTGTTCAGTATTACCTTTTAAAAGTATAAAATCAGATATTATCTGAATTTAGTATTAGTATTAGCAGCATTATCCTTTTTATCGTACACTGCCTGTTGTATAATGTAGTCAAGACGGTGGTGGATTTGGTTAATTACACGATAAATCAAGTTATTACGAAAAATAGTTTTAGGAGGAGCCTATGAATAAGCATAATAATGATTATCTCAATTATAAGCTTGCAACAGACACCCTCGGTCACAGCAAAAGTAACGGTGGTTGTGTTTCAGCGATAATTTTTGCACTTGTAATAATAAGTGTAATCGCTCTGTTTGGCTCGTGCATTGGGGGATTCAGCAAAAAGTCGTATTCACACAGCGGCTCAGTATATTACTCTCACTCCTATTCACGGAATAACAGTAGCTCAAAATTATCCTACAGTGATTCGACCGCCGCTTCTTCAAAAAGTCAAAGCTCACAATCGTCATATAAGCGCCATCACTCCAAAAAAGAATCTTCAAGCAGCGACCCATATAACGCAAAGGACTATTATCACGCAGAAGATTTTTATGAAGACAATTATGATGATTTCTTTGATTATTATGATGCAGAGGATTATTTTAACGAACACAACGATGATTGAGGGGAGAAAAAATGCTTACATTAAAGGATTTAGTCAATACTACAGAAAAGAAGGTTTATGTGTTTCTGCCCGATGCTCAGGCTCAGACGGATTTTCTTGTTCAAGCACAGTCCGAAGGCTTTACATTTCAGGATGGTGTTCTGCCTTGCGACCGACACAAAAGCGACTGCTACGCATTAAACAAGGACAAAACCATTTGCTATGTAAATTCGATAGGCAGAATGGCAATGCAGGCAAAAGCTGACAATATCCTTCGGGTGAAATATCCAAGCTGTATTTCAGATAAAAAGATTTAATATCAAAACAAAGCCGCCGGACTTTTGCCCGGCGGCTTGCTTTGTTGATATAATGATGAAGCTTGATAATACTATCTGCTATTGCTTTATAAGCCTTCAATGATTGATATCATATCTGTCTTAGAGGATGCCGACATATTATCTGGATGATCGTAAGTGCTTTTTGAGGAGTTGTAATCAAAGGCGTCGGTAAGCTGATTGAAAAAATCCTCACCACTGACTTCTTTGCCGTTGACATCACAGTCGGAAAGGCTTGACCGGTCGCCTGTTCTCATAATTTCTACAATATTCATTTGGCTTGAGCAGGAACCCTCGAATGTTATATCCAGTGTTCCGTTGTTCAGATTGTGAACCGTAGCGTGACAAAATCCGCCTCCTCCTGTTGGATAATATTTGTGGCTCAGTAGCTTTCCTTGCCTTTCAATGTAATTATTGTAGGGTGCAAGGGCTTTATCTCTCACATTATTTGAACTGTCGAGATAAATAATGTAAGTCGGGGCTGCTTCAAAAGCACTGTTAAGAATTAGCTCCGGAGTATCGTCATCATCTAAATATATTAAGCCAAGACTTCCCACTCCGGGTTCTAACTCCTTGTAGCGTTCGCTATTTAAGAAATTAACATATTTTTCCTTCCATTCCACAACCTTTTCAGGCTCTGTTACAGATTTTGAATGGTCTAAACCGGTGTAGTCAACAAGCGAGCATTTTATATTAATTTTTCCGTTGTAATATGGTGCAGAATTCTTTACACTGCATATTTTGTTTGATTTCTTATTTTCGCAATACGATGGATATCCAAATTCCAGCTCGGAGCTTGGATTGTCAAAGCCGAATTCTTTCATCGCCCCTTTTATAGCATCTTGTTCACTTTTGTATTTGCCGTTTTCTTCATCGAAATAAAATTCAGTTAAGTCCTCTTTGCCGTTATCGAATAGCTTTCTTACTAATTTGTTGTTAAAACCGCTGTTATTATCACTTTCGGGATAAAGCTCCATAGATTTTGAGAGTTTATTGTCATTGTATTTGATAGTCAAATAGTATGGTTCAAGATAATCGGAACCAAGGATGAAGTTTAAATATTCGTAGCAAATATAGTTTATATCTTCTATTTCATAGGTGAAAATGTTAATATATAAGTTTTCAAGGTCATGATTTGAACCGTTTGAAAGCGACATTCTGCCGGAAGGCTCTGCAACCTTATCAGTCTTTTCGTAAATTTCAAGTTCAAGCTTTGAAGAATTATGTTCTCCGTTGCACTTTGTAACTCTTACTGCGAAAAGCTCGTTTTCACCGTCGTTGTCAAGGTCGATTATGCTTGCACTTAGCAAGCCTTCTCGGTTAGTCCAGCCAATTTTTGTAAGGCTGCTAAAAGAGCGTTCATAGGTTTTTGTTGAAGCAACACCGTATTTTTCAATAAGCTTTTCTGTTATTTTGTCTAAGGTCGGTTTATCAGACTCATATGCAAGCTTTGCAGCAGCTTTACCTATGTTCAGCATTTTATACTTACTGCCGGTGTCGCTATCCGCTGTTCCAACCGCTTCAGAAGCGTTGTCGAGCAAAAGCTTTTTAACCTCGCTGCTTTTTAGCTCAGGTTTCATTGACCAGATAACGGCAGCCGAGCCCGAAACTATGGGAGCTGCCATTGCCGAGCCGCTTGCATAGCCGTAGGCGTTGCTGCCTTTGCCGGCTTTTGAAGTATAAATATCCTTGCCGGGAGCTACAAGATCAATAGCCTCGCCGTAATTAGAGAACTCTGCAAGCTTGTATTTTTTACCATCCTTTTTGTTGTCAACTGCTCCAACAATTATTATCCTGTCTTTTATATCCTCATAATTAAGGTCATTTGCACCGTAGTCCTTTTTGTACTGTTCAAGCTGTTTTTCATCGATAGCTGAGAAAAAACCGGCATAGTTTACCTCATGTCCCTTTGCCTTGTTTATATCAGAGTCGGAATATCCGTCTCCTGCTGACATTACAAACAAAGCGTCTTTGTCTGAATTGCTGATTTGGAGCATAAAGGTTGTTGCAATATCAGCGGTTTGCTGTGCAACAATTTTTTTGTATTTCAGGTAAGCTTCATAGTCTTTGCCAAAATAGGATGAAGCAAGAGAGCCGTTCTCGCTTGCTTTTTCATATTCCTCTTTGCTCATAACACCTTCTAAATTCCAGGAGTTATTAATTATTTTGCATCCGCTTTCAACAAGCTGCTTTGCGTATATGTAGAACAGGTTGTTGGTTGATGTTACTGTTCCGTCCTCTGCTACCATGGAGTTTGAGCATACAAGCTCGGACTTGTCGGAAACACCTCTTATATGCTTATTGCTGCTGTTTGCAGCGATAATTCCTGCAACCTCAGTGCCGTGATCCATAGGTGTGTTTTCTGTTTCGGTTTTTAGCAGGGTGATTTTACTGTCACCGTCCTTGCCTGTGAAGGCTTCGTGATCGGCGTCAAATCCGTTATCAATTATTCCGACCTTTGCAAACTCTGAGACTCTGCTTGAATAATTCCAAGCCTTGTCAGCACCAACTGCTTTTACCCACCAATCTTTATCGTAAGCGGCTTCATTTTCGTTGTCCTGTTTTTCGTTTGCTTCTGAGGAGTCGATTTCTCCCTTTTCCGGACTTTCAGTATTCACAATGCTTTGCTCCACATCCATAGGAAAGTCATATGTAGAATAAATTACATCTTCATCTTCAGCGAGCTTCTGCGCATACTTTTTAAGCGTTGCGATATCGGTGGGGTCTACCTTGATTTGAAGAACATTTGAAAGTCCCTTTATTCTTCCGACAACAGTACCGTTGCAAAGTTCTGCAAGTTCCTTCTCTTTTGCTGAATCTATGTTCTTCTTGAGATAAGCCGATAGAGTGTTGTTGTAGAAAATCATTCCGCTTGATTTGTCAAAGTCTATGTTTTTGCTTGGAGGGATAAAAATATAGTCTCCGTTTGAAAACCTTGCCGTGTTTTCGTCATTGCTGAAGATAAGATTAATAAGCCTCGGTAAGAATATTACGGAGGAAACAATGATAGCCGCAGTCAAAACGATTGAAATGACAATTAATATCAGCTTTTTCTTTTTAATTTTTGTTGGCTTATTTTCGATTTTATTATTCTGTTCAACAGGACCATTTGAAAAGGATAATGTTTTTTCAAAATCATAAACATCATCTTGAACCGATGGATAATCTGCGTCAACAGCTTCAGTGCTGTTGATATTCGTAATTGTAGCATTTGCTGATGCAGGATTTTCCACTCCCTCAAGCTTATTCCCGCAATAAGGGCAATACCTGTCAACGCAGTTTATTTCCTTGTGACATTTTGTACATTTCATTTTATGACCACCCATATATAAAGAGTTTCAACAAAATTATAGCATTATTTTCTTGTGTTGTAAATAGTAACATAAAATCCTATGAAAACATCTTGATACTGTATAAATTAATCAAAAGTTTTATAATACTTTTAATGATATTTCAGAGCTTGTTTAGTAAATTTGTTTTTTTGTATGCACAGAGTGTATAAAAGAGGGGGCTGTCGTAAATCGAAGGATTTAGCGACAGTCCCTTTGTTGGAATCAGTTTTTTATTGAAACTCCCCATTCGCCGTTTTGATTCGGCGCTTTTGGAAGGGGTGTTACAGTGTTATTGTTATCCGGATTGCTGTTGTTATTTGGTGGTGTGTTATTATTTGGCTTGCTTTGGTTGTTATTTGAAGCCGTGTTATTATTCGGCTTGCTTTGGCTGTTGTTTGAAGATGTGCTGTTATTCGGCTTGCTTTGGATAGAGTTCGAAGCAGTGTTATTGTTTGGGGCATTATTGCCGCCTATGAGACTAAACAGGGGAGAATTCGGTTTAATAGTATTACTCGAGTTATCTGTGTTGTCTGATTTAGTTTCAGAGCCGTTGTCGATGTCTTGATCTTTGTTTTCTTCCTCGCTTTCATCTTCACTTCCGTCTTCGTTTTCCTCTGATGAATCATCATCTTCAAATCCGGGCATCGCAAAATAGTCCTGTTCATAAACAGACTGTTTTTCATCCGGACTGACCGAAAGATCACGGTCGGAGCTGTATTCGCTGTAAGGCCCCCTGTTATTGCTTGTAAACGGCAGAATAACAAGAGCGAATACAGCAAAGACTATTGCGAGTAAAATATACGATTTCTTATCACTGTTTCTCATACTTATCTTCCTGTCCTACAGATTTACCAATCTTCTTCTTCCCATCCTAATTCGTTGCTGTCAAAACGATTATTGCTTACCTTGCAAACAGGAGAGGAGATAGTAAAATACTCAATTTCTATCTTAGGAGGTTCGTATTCTCTTTTCATACTTCATCATCCTCTAACAATATTAATTACTGGTTTGTGTTTTTTGCTTTCTCAACACACTCGTTGTAGTTAACTAATGCTGTCGAATAATCCATAATTGATTTGCTGACATCTTTATACTCGGATGTGTCATTAGCAGCTATTGAACTGTAGCTGTTAGTTACAATGTTTGAATAATAGGTTCCCTGACTATTCTTGACGAAGAATACAGTATAGGTGTTTTTATCAAAATCCGAAGAAGTCATATTATTTATGTAATAGATATCTACCGCATCGTTTTCGCCCGAGTATAGATTACCGGTTGAGTTTGAGTACATAACCGAGTTATTGTTGCCCAAAATATTCTCTACGCTTATGCTGCTTTCACTGAAGGCATTATCCTTATCTGTTAATACAACAGCACCGTAATCGGTAAACTCTGAAAAACTATGACCGTCAACGGTAAATGAATATTTTAATCCCCACGGCTCAATGTTCCTGATAGCCGTAGATGATGTAAAGCTATAGGTGCCGTCCGTTGCGGGGTCATAAGTCAATCCGCTGACGCTGACGGCATCGGCATAGCTGCTCGGCTGAGTAATACCAAAAGGATTAACCGCATTATACAAGCCTTGAATACTTAACAGCAGTGCGGTTTGAGCCGAACGAAGCTCATCCTGTGTTTTAGGAGGAAATGTTGTGAAAAATCCGTTTTCGGCTTCTGCCATATAGGTTGTTATGTCATTATACAGGGATCTGTCCTTAACTGTGCTTGTGTATTTAACGCCCTTGTATCTAAAGTCAAATACAACCCAAACCGGAGTTTTCATATTGAAAATATAGAAGTCATTGTAGAAGGTTCCGATTCGGTTAAACTCCTGACCGGTATTTGTCACTGCAAGGAAGCGAAGATCTCCGTTATTAACCGACATACCGACCTTTCTTGTGTTTCTGTTAGATTTAATTTCCGATGGGGTAGGCGTCGGGGGAACCTGACCGTTTTCATCTAATTCGCCTTTTAGGATATAAACATTATAGTCGGAAACATCGGTATCGTTTTTCAAATCAACATATTTACCGTTAATTTTGAGTGTTCCGTATGTATCACTGTTCCACGGCTCTTCTATATAGAAACGGTTAAAATAGTTGAAAATAGGCGTCGGCCCGGCATACAGATCTGTCTTATTGGTTATCAGGTCGTTTTCAAAATCAAATATATGCTCAGCATCTCTTTCGGTAGGAGAGGTGTACCATGTTGTAACAGATTGTGAATCTCCTGAAGGCTCGTCAGCCGTTGAACCGTAAAACACCTCCTGGAAATACCTTCCGTATGGATATTCATCTGACTTATCGTAATAATCATAGTCGGCAGAGCTTCCCGTCGGAGTGTAATGGAAAACAACCGGCAACGATTTTAATTGAAATCGTGCGTAATAGGTGTTCAATCTGCCCTCTTCAACAGTAACGGCAATGGATGTTGATGTACTTCTTAATATCTCCTTATATGTTCCGTCGGATTGCTTTTCCCTGTAATACCAGCCTGTGAAAGCATAATTGTTTTGGTAGTCAGGAATAGCTTTGAACATTATTTTGTCGCCAACTGAGCCGGAAGCGTCAATCCGTGCTACTCTGTTTTCGTTACCGATTTGTTCAGTGTATTCCTTTACATCAGAATCTCTAAGCTCCGCCGGAATATATGTTTCCTCAATAGTGCCTCCCAAAGCCGTATCCTCATACTCACCGGTCGAGAGGTTCAAGGTTTGAGCCTGTGCTCTGTGGGTGAATTTCCACAGAGCGGTGAGTGTAACACCGTGGGTGGCGTCTAAAAGCAGATCATCAACAGAGCCATTGGAATCATGAAATGATACAATACCTCCGTTGCCTTCATTCGGACTGTAGGTTATGGTATGCTCGCCGTCTAAAACGATTTGCTCTCCGTTGTTGTTTTTTACACTCCAACCACAGAACAAATGAGGACTTGTTCCGTCAGCATTTTTCTCCCAATTATCATTAGGCAAGGCGGCGTGAGAAATATACATACCGGGTGTAATAATTTCCTTGCCTGCTTCATCGGTGGTTGCTTCATAATTGTAATAGTACTCAGATGTGTCAACATAATACTTTATACCGTCTATTTCTTTGTCGAAAATCTTTTGGAAAGAATTTGCAAAACCGACTAAGTTTCCGCCGAGTGTATTATCCGGAGAAAACAGATAGTTCTTTCCTCCGTTTGAATCGTACAAAACAAACGGAGCCTTAGTATAAATCAAATGAATAGCCACCGGCGAGTTGACAGGAACCCTAAAATAATACTGCCATTCCTTTCCTGTGTCGGGATCAACATAAGTTTCCGGCAAGAAATAATTTTTGGCAAGCTCTTCTATCTCTTCGTCGGTATACCCGCTTAAGTCACCCGTGAAAGGCTCAACAAACCTTGTTGATGATGTTCCGTCATCATTATTTATAGTGACATAAGCTCCTGCAAAGCTGCAGTCTGTAAGGGTTCCGCCGTTGTACTGAGAGGTGTGTACTGTACAATACTGTCCGTCAAGAACAACGGAGTGTAAGGGGTCGCCGCTTATAATATCGCTCTTTATTGTGACATTTGATGAATCCGATTCTTCAACATCGGCACCGCCTATACCGCCTTGTGAGGTAGAAGCAGATATAGGCTGATAAAGATTGAAGTTTATGCCGTCCAGAAGATTTCCGTAGGAGATATCATCTTTAGTTTCACTTCCTGATGATAATGAGCAGAATGCAAATATTGTATTGGTCTGTCCCTTTGGAACCGTATAGGTGCAATCATAACCAAGCGAGCAGCTTGCACCCTGAATTATGTCGTCAAAATCATTTACGGCATTTGTTCCGTAAGCTGACCAGCCATTTACAGTGTGCTCCGTACTCGTGTTACAGTAAGGAGAAGAGATAACCCAAACGCTCCACTCTTGGTTAATTTCTTCGGTTTCAACCAATGAGATATTGAGATTCTCATCAGAAGACTCTTTTTCAAATTTGCCGTTTGCTGCAAAAGGCTTTGAATAAACCGTATATTTCTTTGAGCAACCGATATCAGGGTAAGTAACACCGAATTGATTTTTTAGCCAGTTTGTGATTCTTACAAACTGGTCGGGGGATTTTGAAGCGGGTTTTAGTGGATTAACAGACTGTTCCGGTCCGATAATCAGAACCATACGGTCTGTTCTGTCTCTTCCTCGGTGGTAAAGTCCCCAGGTGTAAGTGGAGCCTGAAACGGTTTTTATTCTTTGGTAAATAGTACTTTCCTGCGTTGCGTTCAGCTCGGCAGCTACCGTACCTTCCGCAACCTGATAATACTCCGGATTATTAGGATACTTCCTTTGTGTTACTTTAAAATGGGCGCTTGTGCCTTTGAAAAACTCAAGCTTACCGTCTGTGCCCGTAGTGTCCCAATAGGGTACGGCGGTTTTATTCGGCTGTGAATAGTTGGCGCTGAATGTATAGGAATCTATATTTTGCTCAAAGTTTCCGTTTTGAATATGTTTAATTGAATATTCAGTGCCTGCCATTGACGCACCGAATTCAACTATTCCGAAAGTTGAGAAAATTAACGCAAAAGCTAAAATGAAAGAAATAAGCTTTTTATTATTTATCATTCCTTCATACCTCCGTTTGCTATTGACTTAACCGTCCGATACCCTTGCTTTGAAACGGTCATTATGCTTATTTTTATTACGGGATCTTTTTAAATGCTATTCTGACTGATAGGAAAAAATACTACCCCAACTATATAATTCTTTTTTAATTAATTGTTACAGAATACCAAATGTTTAATTGTAAAGAGTATATTAACCGATTATATAATTATACAGATACATTATATATTTTCATATGTTAAATGTCAATACAAGTAACAAATAAACTATAAAAAAAGCTGTAATTTTGTCATATTATGAAAAATAATGATAATTTTTATTATAATTTAGTGTTTAATAAAGGAAAAATATTCCGAGATGTGCAAACAGCTTTCAGCGTGATTTATTCAGTGTTTCCTTAAATATAAATTATACAGTTTGTTGTATCTCCCTATCAAATAAAAAAGCAATACCCACCACAGAGGTGAGTATTGCCTGTTTTACTTCAGATGTTTGTCAAGATATTACAGTTTTCTTATTCAATAGGCAGTCCGTTTTTGTCCTTGAATCTTCCGGAAGCCACGAGGATAATATCAATAATCCAGCCAAATCCCAAAACTCCGCCGGTGAGCATATATAGGATTCCCATTCCGTATCTGCCGGCATAAAACTGATGTGCACCCAAAAGACCAAAAATAAGGCACAGCATAAGCGCCGTGAATTTATCCTTCGGACTTCTTCTGACAAAAGCGTCCTCAGATTTGAAAATCGGAGGTTGACCGTAATAGCCGGGCTGACTGCTGCTTGAAGCTTCATCATAATTGTTTGCAGTGGCGGAATGTGGCTGAGACCTTTCGACTTTTGAATGACAGTATTGGCAAACAACATCATTATCTCCGATGATTGCGCCGCATTTTTTACAAAGCATATTTATACCTTCCTGCTAAAATCAATGTTTTATGACAACATATACGGTGTTGTCTAAATGTTGTCTAAATATATTCTAATATATTGTCGATGAAAAATCAATGATAGATTAGTATATCAGCCTGTATTCTTTATTGACTGCATGATAACATTCAGGAAAACGCTTTCGTGCTTTTCGCAAAAAACAGAGCAGAGATGTATTGTAACTTTCTCTGCTCTGATATTTTTTTGGGGAAATTTAAGTTGTGTATGTTATCAGATTACTTAAAATATCTGTTGAGAAGACCTCTGAAGCCTGCGCCGTGTCTTGCCTCGTCCTTTGCCATTTCGTGAACTGTGTCGTGGATAGCGTCGAGATTCTGTGCCTTTGCACGCTTTGCAAGGTCAAATTTGCCTGCACAAGCGCCTGTTTCTGCGTCAACTCTCATTTCGAGGTTCTTCTTTGTGCTGTCTGTAATAACCTCGCCGAGAAGCTCTGCAAACTTTGCAGCATGCTCTGCTTCTTCAAAAGCATACTTTGTGAAAGCAGCTGAAACCTCGGGATAACCCTCTCTGTCGGCAACTCTTGCCATTGCAAGATACATACCAACCTCACTGCACTCTCCCTCGAAGTTTGCTCTTAAATCCTTGATGATGTCTTCGCTGACACCCTGAGCTACTCCAACCTCGTGAACTGTTGCAAATGAGCTTTCCTCATCCATAGCCTTAAACTTTTCAGCAGGAGCTTTACACTGGGGACAAGCCTCGGGAGCAGTAGGGCCTTCGTGAACATAACCGCATATTGTACAATACCATTTCATAATTTTTTCTCCTTTGAATAAATATAATATATGTCTCAGATTGCCGATTGTTAAGGAAACACTGATTAAATCGTTTGTGCATATTGCGCCGTCAGATTTTTTGTCAGGTTGCACAAACAAACCGCAGTAATGCTGACGCATTACGAGGATTTTTTGGGCAGGCTGACGGAAAATATGCAAGCAAAATGTGCAAACAGCTTTTAAGTGTGATTTATTCAGTGTTTCATTAATTCGTGCAATCAGTCGATGAGCACTTTGGGCAGATACCGTGGTAAAGAACAAATTTCTTATCGGCACGAAATCCCTTATCAAGAATCTCAGTCTGGCAATTATGAGCATTGTCGTTAGTATTAATGTCATAAACCCCGCCGCAGCAGCTGCATACAAAATGCGGGTGAGCAGTAGTGTTACTGTCAATTCTTTCCTCGCCGTTAACACTGCACACAACATTCACCATATTCTCTTCCTTGAAAACGGCAATGTTACGGTAAACCGTTGCAAGGCTTAAATCCGGCATTTCGGGCTTAAGCTTGTCATATATCCACCGAGCACCGGGATGAGTTTTTGTGTCGCACACGGCTTTATAAATTGCATTTCGTTTGGAGCTGAAATTTCTCTTTGCCATAGAAGTTACCTCAAGCGAAAATAATGAATATCAAAATGATAATTATTATTGTTTTTAAATATTATCATATATCTGAGAATTTATAATTACAAATTAGAATTAAATCAAAAAATATTCTGAAATTCAGGGTGGTTTTATGTACTTAAAAAAGAAAATGAGATCCTTTTTTACAGCTCTGCTGATTCTGACGGTTGCCGGTGTATTCGCCTTAGGCGGAACAGGGGCCGACAGCAAAAAAAGTACAGAGGAATCTCAGCAAATCAGACTTCCCATTATTATGTATCACAGTATATTAAAGGACGAAAAGCTCGGAAATGATTATACAATTACTCCGAAGCTGTTTGAAGATGATCTGAAATATTTAAAGAAAAACGGATATACCGCTGTTACCGTGAGCGATTTGGTAAGCTATGTTTATTCCGACGGGAGCTTAGGCGAAAAAATCATAATGCTTAGTTTTGATGACGGCTATTACAATAATTATCACTATGCGTTTCCCTTGCTTAAGAAATACGGATTCAGGGCGGTTATTTCTCCAATCGCTTCCATGACTGAGAGATTTTCAAAAACCTCTGATATTTCAGTTACCTACGGTCATATCAGCGATGAAAACATAAAAGAAATGGTTTCGTCCGGACTTGTTGAAATACAAAATCATTCCTATGATATGCACTCTCTGAGGCCGAGGCGTGGAGTTTCTAAAAAATCCGGCGAGAGCATTGAAAGCTACAGGCAGGCAATAACCTCTGATATAACAAAGGCACAGAATTATCTGAAATCGGTGTCGGGAACTGCTCCCCGCGCCTTTGTGTATCCCTTTGGAGCTTATGATGAGGATACACAGAATATTGTAAAGGAAATGGGATTTGCGTGTACCCTGACCTGCACCGAAAAGCCGAATTTTATTTCAAAGTCCCCGGACTCTCTCTATGACTTGGGAAGATATCGACGAGACCGTTCACAGACGATGGAGCAGCTCATAAAAAAGATTGAAAAGGATATAGGGTAGCGTTGCCTGTTTATTGCCTTAATCTGAATATATCGGCGTAATAAAGACTGTGTAAATCAAATATATATTATCGGGAGGCTTTAATATGGGAGAAATGCAGAAGACAAAAAAACATTCGATGATGCTCGACAACAGAAGCCGTCTTTCGCTTACCGGAGTAGAGGATGTCAACGGATTTAACGATGAAACCGTCTCAATGAAAACTGTATGCGGAACGCTGATTATTAAGGGAGAAGGTCTGCATATTGATAAGCTAAATCTTGAGACCGGAGATGTTTCTGTCGACGGAAAAATTAATGCGATGCAGTACCTGTCAACGGGTGAACAGCGTTCCAAGCTTTCAAGACTGTTTAAGTAGGGTGGTAAAGCGTGGAGATTACTTTTATCCAGCAAACTACAGCCTTTATTTGGTCGGTGGTTCTGGGGTTGTGCTTAGGAGCAGTATATGAGGGGATAAGAATACTAAAGACGGCTTTCAGCTTCGGAAAGGGCATTGTGTTTGCGGTGGATTTTCTTTTTATGTTTATGTCGGTAATCTGTGCATTTTTGCTTTCTGTTTCGTTTTTATCCGGATATGTCAGACTTCATCCGGTATTCGGATGTTTATCGGGTGTTATTCTGTTCAGAATCACGATAGGAAGGGTGATGTCGCAGGTGTACGGTCCAATAATTAAATTTTTCAAAAAGGCGTCACTTAAAATTCAGGTTTATTTTAAAAAAATTATCAAAAAGCTATTGAAAATATCACACAGAGTATTGTATAATATCTGTAATAAAATAAAACAATTATTTACAAGGCTGTTCGGCGCAGCCCACAGAAAAAAGGTTATAGAGGGCAATGAAAAAAAAGAAGCTAAAAAAGGCGGAAAATCCGCGAATGGACGCAAACGGCACCTTAACCGAAATTAAGCCGAAAAAACAAAGGAAGAAAAAATATATCCTTTTGTATCTTGCAATTATCGGCTTTGTATTTTATGCCGTTATTACTATAATGAATCAAAATGTTCAGATTGCCGACAAAAGGGCGGAGCTTAATGAATTGCAGCAGAAAATAAATGTTGTGGAAATTCAAACTCAGTACATAAAAAAGGTTCAAAGCTACAAGGGTAAGGAGCTTTCTGAGTATATGGAGAAAATTGCCAAGGAGCAGTTTGGTTACATCGGAGAGGGCGAAAGAATTTTCTTTAATGTAACCGATCAGTGAATTAATATAGGGTAGAATAATTTAAGGGGTAATCAAATTTTATGGCTATTGAAGTCGGAACAGTTTTAGAAGGTAAGGTTTCGGGTATTACAAAATTCGGCGCATTTGTGGATCTTCCGGATTCTCAAACGGGTATGGTGCATATTTCAGAGGTTGCGCCGGTATTTATCAATGAAATAAGCGAGTATGTTAAGGTGGGACAAACTGTTAAGGTAAAGGTGCTTGCTGTCGGAGACGGCAAGATAAGCCTTTCCATTAAGCAGGCTTTGCCCAAGGAACAGCAAAATCAAAAAAAGCAGCCCGGAAAGCAAGCTCGCAGACAGCCCTATCAGCCAGCTCCGCCGGTTACTTCTCCCGGCGATTATGAGTGGCAAAGCTCAAGAAAAAATTCTCCGTCATCGTTTGAGGATATGATGTCAAGATTTAAGCAGACAAGCGAGGACAAGATGTCTGACCTGAAGCGTGGCGGTGAAAGCCGTGGCTACAGCCGCAGAGGCAACGGCAACGGCAGAAGATAAATTCCAATTTAATAAGGGAGGCAAATTTATGAAGATTACCTACACAGCAAGAAAAGTTAACCTCAGAGATAATTTTAAGGAGAGAGTAGAGAAAAAACTGCTTAAATTCGGAAAATTATTTTCAGAGGACGCAGCTGTAAATGTTGTTGTCACCCTCGAGAAAAACCGCCAGACTGTAGAAATCACTATTCGGGACAGTGCAATGGTGTATCGTGCCGAAAGCACAATGACAGAAATGAACGATGCGCTTGATAAAGTAACCGATATTCTTATGCGTCAGATTCGCAAGAATAAGACAAGGCTTGAGAAAAGGATTAAATCAGGCAACATTGATGAATTTGTTTCTATGACGCCTGAGGTTGATGAGGTTGAGGATGAAGAATATAAGGTAGTTCGCAAAAAGCAGGTGCTTATTAAACCCGTTACTGTAGAAGAGGCTATCCTTGAGATGAATATGATCAATCACAGCTTCTTTATGTTTATAAATGCCGAAACCGATGAGGTTAATGTTGTATATAAACGGGCAAACGGTGACTACGGTTTGCTTGAGCATGCCGCAGAATGATGATTTTTATTCGGGGTATCGGTTGTTCCGGTACCCCTTTGCTTTTTTGCTATAAAATTAAGGAACCACTGAATAAATCACATCATAAGATTGTTTGCACTACTTGCTTGCATATTTTCCGTCAGCCTGCCCAAAAAATCTGACGGCGCAATATGCACAAACGATTAAATCAGTGCTTCCTTAAATTCTACTACTCGGAGGATATATGAAATTGGATTTTTCTGCACCCTGTATATTCGGGCTTGAGGGACTTTGCGCAAAGGAGCTTAAGTTTCTCGGCGTAAGTAATGTAAGAGCTGAAAACGGCAGAGTTTTGTTCAGCGGAGATTTTAGTACCCTTGCAAAAGCCAATATTAATTCACGCTATGCCGAAAGAATACATATTTTGCTCGCCGAGTTTGAGGCAAACAGCTTTGATGAACTGTTTGAGGGTGTAAGGGCTGTTGAATGGGAAAATTTTATCGGTGCGTCAGATGCTTTTCCGGTTAAGGGGAGATGTCTTAATTCAAAGCTTATGAGCGTTCCCGACTGCCAGAAGATTATCAAGAAGGCTGTCGTTTCAAGACTTTCTCAAAAGTATATGCTGTCTTGGTTTGAGGAAACAGGCACAGTCTTTCAGATTCAGTTTTTGATACTAAATAACAGAGTCAGCATAATGCTCGATACTTCGGGTGCCGGACTTCACAAGCGGGGTTATCGTGCCGAGTCCAATGAAGCTCCGATAAAGGAAACTCTTGCGGCTGCAATGGCTGAGCTTGCAGGCGTGAGAAGAAATCATTTCGTGTCTGACCCTATGTGCGGCAGCGGTACAATATTGATTGAAGCAGCAATGAAGGCTATGGGGATTGCTCCGGGAATAAAGAGATATTTTGCCTGTGAAAGATGGCGCTGTGTGCCTGATGAGGTCTTTGAACAGGAAAGAGAGCTTGCAAAATCCAAACAGAGAGATGACTGCGGTTTTTGTGCGGAAGGCTCGGATATTGACGAACTTGCTCTGAATACCGCAAGACATAATGCCGAGCTTGCCGGAGTGGGCAACAGGATAAAATTCTTTAAAAGAAATATAAAAGACTTTGAGCTTTCAGACGGCTACCAGACGGTAATAACAAATCCTCCGTACGGCGAAAGACTGCTTGACATAAAAGAGGCAGAGGAGCTGTACAGGATAATGGGACAGAAATTCAAAAGGCTTGATAAAAAAAGCTATACCATTATCACTCCCGACGATGATTTTGAAAAAATTTTCGGAAGAAAAGCCGATAAAAGGCGGAAGATGTATAACGGCACACTAAGGTGTCAGGTGTATATGTATTATAAATGAAAGTAAATAAACCTGCGTTTGTGACAAATAAAGGTTGATTTATATTAAAAAGTATAGTATCATATTACTTATTAAACTAAGGAGGTATCCTGCGTTGGACGAAAACAAGGATTTACTTAATTCTGAGCCTGAGGCTGAAAATGAAACCAATACTTATTCAGATCCGGCTGATTATGAGAAAACCGTTTCTTTAGATTTTAGCGGTGAATTTCAGGATGAGCTTGAAGAAACGGGAGCTGTTGACAGCACCGAAACACAGATTGCCGTACAGCCCGAACAGTCTGCTCCCAAAAAGAAAAAGTTAGTGCAGCTTCCCGTTATTATTTGCGGAGCTATTGTTGTGCTGCTTCTGCTTGGCTTCGGAGTGTTCAAGTGCTTCTTTAACACGAGCATTGTCGGTGAGTGGAAGCTTCCCTCACAAACAGCATCTCCCGACCAGCCGACTACTGCTACAAGTGATGAGCCTGCTCCCATTTATGTTTTTGATGATGATGGTTCTTTCTATTGCCAGATCGGAACAACAAAGCAGATTTCAAACTACAGTGTTGAGCAAAATAAAGAAACAGGCGATATGACTGTTACAATCGATGCAATGGGCAGCACATTTGCCTATAAGGTAAGCGGAAATATCTTCACCGGCAGAAAGCTTGAATTCTATGATTCTACTCAGGCAATCACCGATAAATCGGAACCGATTTTGAAATTTGAATCAACAAGCCTCAACATTCCAAAGCTTGAGAAATTTGAGAATTTCAAAACAAACGATAAGCTTATCGGCAAATGGCACTACGGCGACGGAATGTTTACCGATATCACGATAACCTTCAACGAGGACGGAACATTTATCGAGAACAATGCCGATGTAAGCATTGCCGAGTATGTTTACACTGTAACAGACAACAAGATTAAGCTGAAGTATTTCTACGGTAAGGAAGAAACCATTGAGCTTCCCTATAAGCTTGACGGAGATACTCTTTATCTGAATAACAATATTCCTTACCAGAGGGTTACGGGTGATTCAGAGAAAACTCAGACAACTGTTGCGTCTTCTCTCGGTTAATTCCTGCTGTCTGACTGTCAGTAACAATCAAAATTGATTAATTATATGCTGCCGCTTTTCTGAATTTTCGGATACAGCGGCAGCATTGTGCTTTTTATGGGACACCTCCTCCATTATAATAGGAGTATAAGGAGGAAGGTAATATGTTAAATTTATGTGTAATAATTTTTATTGTTTATGCGGTAAGCGGTTCGGCTGCAGCGATATTGTTTCCCAAACGAACAAAAAAGGCTGTAAGGCAAGTGGGTATGAGCAAAAGAGTAAGCCCCTGTCGTAAAACAGGCGCTGTATTGCACAAGAGAAAATCAACGCAAGTAATTGAAATTAAGAGCAAAAAAACAGGACGCATGGGAAAAGCTTCCCGGCGTCCTGACGCATTATTAGCAGCCTGATTATTATATTCCTAAAATTATGCTCGCTATTGCAAAATAAATCAAAAGTGAAAGCGAGTCGCAGACTGTGGAAATAAGCGGATTTGCCATAACAGCGGGGTCAAAGCCGATCTTGCTTGCAATAAGCGGCAGGCTTGAGCCGACAATTTTTGACATAATAATTGTACCGATAAGAGTAAGTGAAACAACAAGGGCAATCATAAAAGCGTTTTCGTGACCGTTCAGGTCAAATATCATAAGCTTTGTAAAGTTTGCCGCTGCAAGAGTAACACCGCACAAAACAGAAACTCTCATTTCCTTCCACAAAACCTTCAAAAGACTTTTAAATTCAATTTCTCCCAGCGATAAGGCTCGTATTACGGAAACAGATGCCTGTGAGCCTGCGTTACCGCCTGAGCCTGTTATCATTGGAATAAATGAGGACAGAATAATAACGCTTGCAAGCGCACTGTCAAACGAGGTTATTATTGCACTTGTAAAGGTTGCCGAGAGCATAAGCACCAAAAGCCACGGAATACGCTTTTTATAAATTCCCCACACACTGGTTTTCATATACGGCTTATCCGACGGCAGCACAGCTGCCATTTTTTCGATATCCTCGGTAGCCTCCTCCTGAATAACATCGATAGCGTCGTCAATGGTTACAATGCCGACAAGCCTGTTTTCGTTATCAACAACGGGAAGGGCAAGAAAATTATAGTTTGAAAATTTATGAGCAACCTGCTCCTGGTCGTCAAGGGTGTTGACAGAGATTACATTTTCCTCCATAAGCTCCCTGACTGTTTCGTCGTCATCGGCAAGAAGCAGATCCTTGACGGTTGTAATACCTATCAGCTTGTTATTATTGTCAGTTACATAACAGGTGTAAATGGTTTCCTTGTCAAGACCCGTCCTTCGGATTCGCTTGATTGCCATCTCGGCAGTCATTTCGGGAATCAGAATTATGAACTCTGTGGTCATAATCGAGCCGGCACTGTCATCGGGATATTTCAAAAGCTCGTTAATCTGCTTTCTCAGATCCTTGTCAGCCTGTCTGAGTATACGCTTAACAACATTTGCCGGCATTTCCTCAATAATATCAACGGCGTCGTCAACGAACAATTCGTCAACTACCTCTTTGAGCTCGCTATCGCTAAAGCCGTGAATAAGAAATTGCTGGGTATCGTCATCCATTTCAACAAAGGTTTCTGCCGCAAGCTCCTTTGGCAAAATGCGGAAGAGTATCGGCATTTTTTCGTCCTGCAATTCCTCAAAAACAGCCGCAATGTCATACGGCTTCATTGTGATAAGAATATCACGAAGGGTATTGAACTTTTTTTCTTCAAGTAATACCCTGATTGTTTCAGTCAGTGTTACATTAACCTGTACCATCATCTTTCCTCCTTTTTAATTCATGGAGTAAAGACCGTCCTCAGGCTTTCGGAAACTACCGAATAAATCACGCTGAAAGCTGCTTGCATACTTTCCGCCATATTGCCCAAAATTCTGCACACAGGAGTCAGACTGTGCACAAAATTTCGGATAAACTGACGGCGCAATAAGCACAAACGATTTAATCAGTGCTTCCTTAGGTGCAGGCGCACCCTGTATTCAGCACAAAATGCACGCAGAAACGAGCATTTCAATGCTACTTCGCCCGGGTACTGCGCCTTTATTACCATCTGCGTCCATTAAGTGTTCACCTCACAAAAAAATGTATTGTGCGAAAACTTTCGCACACCTTATTTTATTCCTTTTATGTTCACTTGTCAACAAATTTATAACTGATTTGCTGTCATTGATAGTCAAAAAATTAAACTTTACTTTTTATTTGTGATATTGTATAATAATAGGGTATGATTTTAGATAAGTTGTTTTACGAATTTAGCGGAAAAGATTTTTAAAGCTTAAGAAAGACAGCTTTTAGGTATTGTAAAAGCTGTATATCGAGGAGATATAAAAATGAGAAATATTCCGTTTTCTCCGCCCGATATTTCGCAGGCGGAAATTGATGAGGTAATAAAGGTTGTAAAATCCGGCTGGATCACCACCGGCCCCGAAACAAAGCTTTTTGAGAATAAGATCGCTCAGTACTGCAATGTTGAGCGAGCAGTCTGCCTTTCTTCCCAAACCTCCTGTGCAGAGCTTACCCTGCGTATTCTCGGAATCGGTCCCGGCGATGAGGTCATTGTTCCGGCATATACTTATACTGCTTCTGCCTCGATTATTTATCATGTCGGTGCAAAGCCTGTGATGATCGACTGCAAATGCGGTAGCTTTGAAATGGACTATGACAAGATGGAAGCTGCAATCAATCACAATACAAAGGCAATCATAGCGGTTGACCTTGCCGGTGTAATTTGTGATTACGACCGTATTTTTGAGGCGGTTGAAAGACAAAAGGGTGTTTTTAAGCCTAAAAATGAAATTCAGGAAAAATTCGGCAGAGTGTTTGTTATTTCAGACGGAGCACACGCTTTCGGTGCACGGAGAAACGGAAAAATGTGCGGTGAAATTGCCGACTTTACGAATTTCAGCTTTCACGCTGTTAAAAATATGACTACTGCCGAGGGCGGTGCAGCCGTTCACAGATGTCACGACGGAATTGATGAGGACGAAATGTACAAGCAGTATATGCTGCTTTCGCTTCACGGTCAGACAAAGGACGCTTACCAGAAAAATAAGGTTGCCGCTTGGGAATATGATGTGGTGGACACACAGTATAAATGTAATATGCCCGATGTGCTTGCCGCCTTGGGAGTTGCCCAGCTTTCTCGATATGACAAAATTCTTGAGCGCAGGCATGAGCTTATCCGTCTTTACAACGAGGAGTTTAAAGATTTGCCCGTTCAGGTACTCAACCACTGCGACGAAACTCATCGCAGCAGCGGCCATCTTTATTTTGTCCGCTTTATCGGCAGGGATGATGAATACCGCAATAAATTCTACAATATGATGGCTGAAAACGGCATTATGTGTAATGTCCATTTCAAGCCTCTTCCGATGCTCTCGGCTTACAGCAAGAGAGGCTTTAAAATGACAGATTATCCAAACGCTTACAATATGCACAAGAACCAGCTTACTCTTCCGATGAATACAACGCTGTCGGACGATGACGCCTGGTATATTATCGAAACCTTTAAGCAGTGTATAAATGCTCTGAAATAATATTAAGTGAATAACCGGTGAGCATTATTTTTTGGAGGAATTGCAGTGAGATCGGGATTTTTTAAAAATATAATGTGTGTTCTCTCGGTTTTGGTGCTCATTGCGTCAGGGTTTACCGTTGCATATGCGGTTGATGAAGACCATGACGGCTATGATGATATAACAGGCGAGCCTGTGGCTTCGGCGGGAACTGTAGAAACCGATCCGCCGTATACCGAAGCTCCCTATACCGAGCCTGATTACACCGAGTCTCCTTACACGCAGCAGTCGTATACCGAGGCTCCGTACACTGAAGCACCCCATACCGAAGCTCCAACAGAAGCGTATGAGGAAACAACTAATATTTATGTTCCTGTCCAAAGGGGAGATATTCAGCAGGACCCAAGCGAATTTGTGCCGCCGACAGTTTCAAAAACCGTCAGCCAAAGATCCTACTCAACAAACTATACCGCAGGCATTGTTTCTTGGATTTGCGTAGGAGTCGGCTTACTTTTGATGTTTATTGTTGCACTAAGCACTAAAATCAGCGGAAGGTCAGCAAGAAGAGGACTATGAACAGTTACACAATAGGCGGTGTTGAGCTGAAATCAAGAGTAGTTCTGGCACCAATGGCAGGAGTAAGCGACAGAGCCTACCGAGAGCTTTGCCTGAGCTTCGGCGCAGGACTTTGCTTCAGCGAGATGGTAAGCTCAAAGGCACTGTCCTTTAACAGTAAAAAGAGCGAGGAGCTAATGGAGATTTCTCCGGCTGAAAGACCTTGCGGAATCCAGATATTCGGCGATGAACCGCTGTGTATGGCTCAGGCGGCTGAGCGTGCGCTTAAAAATTCTCCGCAGCTGATTGACATAAATATGGGCTGCCCTGCGCCTAAAATCAGTACAAACGGCAGCGGAAGTGCACTTATGAGAAATCCTGCGCTCTGTGGCGAAATTGTAAAAGAGGTTGTTAAGGCGAGCAATGTGCCGGTAACCGTAAAAATCCGTAAGGGCTGGGACGATGAGAGTGTTAATGCCGTTGAGGTTGCAAAGATTTGCGAGCAGGCGGGAGCTTCTGCAATAACCGTTCACGGTCGCACCAGACAGCAGTATTATAAGCCGCCCGTTGACTACGAAATAATAAAAAAGGTCAGGGAGGCGGTCTCAATTCCGGTCATTGCAAACGGTGATATTGATTCGGCACAAAAGGCTTGCAGGGTTATTTCTGAAACCGGATGCAAACTTTTAATGGTTGGCAGGGCAAGTCTTGGAAATCCCTGGATTTTCTCACAGATTAATTCATATTTGAGCAATCCAAATGAACCGCTGTATTATCCATCGGCTGAGGAAAAGCTTGATGTTATGATCGGCCACATTGAGAAAATGTGTGAGTATAAGGGAGAGCATATGGCTTTGCTTCAGGCAAGAAAGCTTGTTGTCGGCTATTTTAAGGGTATGAAGGGTGCCGCTTCGCTGAGGAACGATGCCGGCAGAATATCAAAAATTGAAGATTTGTATGCATTAAAGGAAAGGGCGCTTTCAGCCTGCCGAGCATACTGATTTATAAAACAAAAACATTTAAGGGGAAGTTAAGATGAATGAACTAACAAATATTGCAGCTCTTGAGTATCTCAACAGCTATGATCCGGCTGTGGGACAGGCTATGACAGATGAACTGAAAAGACAGCGCAGAAACCTTGAGCTTATTGCAAGCGAAAACATTGTTACTCCGGCTGTTATGGCTGCAATGGGTAGTCACCTTACAAACAAATATGCCGAGGGCTATCCCGGCAAGCGTTACTACGGCGGCTGTGAGTGCGTTGATGTTGTTGAAGAAATTGCCCGTCAGCGTGCTTGTGAGCTTTTCGGTGCCGAACACGCAAATGTTCAGCCGCACTCGGGTGCACAGGCAAATACTGCCGTGTATTTTGCTATACTTGAACCGGGCGACACCGTAATGGGTATGAACCTCAACGAGGGAGGACACCTTACACATGGCTCTCCCGTAAATATTTCAGGAAAATATTTTAATTTTGTTCCCTACGGTGTAGATGAGGTTACACACAGAATAGATTACGACAAGGTGCTTGAAATTGCAAAAGAATGTAAGCCAAAGCTCATTGTTGCAGGCGCTTCGGCTTATCCCAGAATAATAGATTTTGCAAAGCTCCGTGAGATTGCAGACGAGGTGGGCGCTTATCTTATGGTTGATATGGCGCACATCGCCGGTCTTGTTGCCGCCGGTGTTCATCCCAACCCCGTACCCTACTGTGAATTTGTTACCACCACTACACACAAAACATTAAGAGGCCCCAGAGGCGGACTGATTCTCTGCCGTGAGGAGTTTGCAAAGCAGATTGATAAGGCAATTTTCCCGGGAACCCAAGGCGGACCGCTTATGCACACTATTGCCGCAAAGGCTGTATGCTTCGGAGAGGCATTAAAGCCTGAATTTAAGGAGTACGGCGCAAAGATTGTTTCAAACTGCAAGGCTCTTGCAGACGGACTTACAAAAAGAGGCTGCAAGCTTGTTTCAGGCGGTACTGATAATCATGTTCTCTTGCTTGATCTTCGTGATGAGGAGGTTACGGGCAAGGAGCTTGAAGCCCGCCTTGATGATTGCTATATTACAGTAAACAAAAATACAATCCCCGGCGAGCCTCGCTCACCGTTTGTTACCAGCGGTGTGAGAATCGGTACTGCTGCCGTAACAACCAGAGGACTTAATGAGGAAGATATGGACAAGATAGCCGAATACATTACCCTTGTGCTCAATGATTATGAGAACAGCAAGGAAAAGGTAAGAGCAGGCGTTGAAGAAATCTGCAAAAAATATCCGCTTTACGAATAAGCTTATGGGGCAACATCAACATTGGTGTTGCCCTTAGATTTACAAAAAGGAGGTCAGAGTGTGAAAAAACCGCTTGCAGACAGGTTTCGTCCCCAAACGCTCGATGAAATTGTGGGTCAGGAGCATTTGCTCGCAGAGGGCAAGCCGCTAAGAAAGATAATTGAAAGCGGAGAAATACCTAACCTGATTTTCTACGGTCCTTCGGGTGTCGGAAAAACTACCCTTGCCACCTATATAGCCAATAAAACCAATAAAACCCTCAAAAAGCTCAACGGCACAACAGCGTCAACGGCAGATATTAAGGCTGTAGTTGCGCAGCTTGATACATTTTCAGGGCTTAACGGTATATTGCTTTATCTTGATGAGATTCAGTATTTCAATAAAAAACAGCAGCAAACCCTGCTTGAATACATTGAAAACGGAAGCATCACGCTTATTGCGTCAACCACGGAAAATCCGTATTTTTCAATATACAATGCAATTTTGAGCCGATCTACGGTGTTTGAGTTCAAACCGGTTACCTCCGAGGCTGTGCTTAAGGCAGTTTACCGTGCGGCAAAGCTGCTTGAGCAGGAACTGAATTGTGTTATTGACCTGCCCTGTGAATGTGCAGAAAGAATTGCCGCAGGGTGCGGCGGAGATGTCCGTAAGGCGATGAACACACTTGAGCTTTCCGTGCTCGCAACCGATGATGTTGATTCCGTTAAAAAAATAAGCCCGGATACAGTTTCTCAGCTTGTACAGAAAAGTGCCTTCAGATATGACCGTGACGGAGATGAGCACTATGATATAATATCTGCCTATCAAAAGAGTATGAGGGGCAGTGACCCGGACGCCGCTTTGCATTATCTCGCAAGGCTTCTTGAAGCAGATGATCTTGTGAGTGCTTGCCGCAGACTTATGATCTGTGCCTGTGAGGATGTAGGACTTGCTTATCCCCAGATTATTCCGATAGTAAAAAGCTGTGTTGACATCGCCCAGGCTGTCGGTCTGCCGGAGGCTCGTATACCTCTTGCCGACGCAGTTATTATGGTTTGCAATGCGCCTAAATCGAATTCTGCCTATGAGGGTATTAATAAGGCTGCGGCTGATGTCAAAAAGGGTTTGACCGGCAATGTTCCCCGTCAGCTTCAAAATATGCATTATGACGGCGAGGATAATCAGAACAAGGGGCAATTCTATCTTTATCCCCATTCATACGAAAACCACTATGTAGCCCAGCAGTATCTTCCGGACAATATTAAGGATAGGAAATATTATATTGCAGGCGACAATAAAAATGAGCAGGCTTTCAAAGCATATTGGGACAGCATAAAGGACAAAAAATCATAATTTAATAATAACCGCAAGGTGAAAATCTGCTCAGATGCAGCGAGTTTATATTTTATAACACTCGCTGCATCTCCGTTTGTTTCCCTTACTTTTTGCTTTGATAATAAAAACTGGGAAATATGCACAAATTTTGCTGTATTTTTTTGTAAGGCACATAATGCTTAAATTTCTAATACAGAAAATTACAAATAACACAATATTGTAAAATATAAATGTAATTGCGGAGTAATGTTGGGAAACTCTGCACTGACAAACCAATATTTTGATTCGGAGGAAATCACTATGGTAAAAAAACAACATAGAGCCATAAGCATTGTACTTTGCTTATTGCTCGCACTATCAGCTTTATTCGTTGGTACCTTCGGTGCTTCTGCTGCAAGCGGAGATACCGTCTATGTAAAGCTCAACAACGGCTGGAGCAAAGTTTACGCTTATATGTGGAAAGACGGCGGAAGCGAAAATGCTAAATGGCCCGGCGTTGAGATGACAAAGGTTGAGGGAGATGTATATTCGTATACCCTTTCAGGCGACTACGATAAGATTATCTTCACTAATGGAGGCAATGGTGTAAACCAGACAGATACCATTGTTTATGCCGGCAACGGAAAAATCTATGACCTTAAGGCAAAAACCTGGTCAACCTATGTTGAGGCGCCCACAAGTGCTACAACAGCAACAACTGCAACAACAGCCACAAAAGCTACTCAGCCCACTCCCGGTGACGGCGTAACAGTATTTCTCAACAACGAGGCAGGCTGGTCAACCCCTCACTGCTATATGTGGACAGACGGCGCAAGCAATAATGCTGCTTTTCCCGGTGTTGAAATGACACTTATCGGCGACAATATTTATCAGTACTCCGCAGATGCTGATTTTGCGAAATGTATTTTCAACGCCGGCAATGACAAAACGAAGACATTAGACCTTAAAACAATGAACGGTTATATCTACAATAACAAGACCAATGAATGGTCCGTTTATGATTTAAGTCCTTTACAGGTAAAGTCTGTGAGCGCAGACCCCGCTTCCGGAGTATATATAGGTGCAGATGTTACCCTGTCTGCTCTTGCTCAGAACAAAGACGGTGCTGCTGTAACTTATAAGTTCTCTGTTACAAACGCTGCCGGTGCTACATCTGTTTTGGCTGACTACGGTACAGCAAACTCAGTTGTATGGACTCCCACAGCAGCCGGCACATACACCGTAAACTTTGATTTCAAGGACAGCGACGGAAACGAAAACAACCGCACACTCACCATTGAGGTTGCAGATGATTCCATGCTCATAAAGCCCCTTATTAAGAGTGTTACTCCCGCAATGGCAAGTCTTATCAAGGTTAATACTCCCGCAACTGTTTCAGTAAAAGCAGGCGGCGGCAAGACAGGTACAAATCTTCTTTTCTATAAGTATGTTGTAGTAGATCCCAACGGTGTTCAGAACATTCCCTACTACACACTTAACAGCACATACAGCTTTACCCCCACAATGGCTGGAAAGTATACTGTAAATGTATTTGTACAGAATTCTGACAACAGTACAGTTAACAAAAAATACGAGTACACAGCTACATCGGGCGAAATCCCGACAAACCCGACTGTTCCCACAACAATTAAGCCTACAGCGGCTCCTACAGTTCCGACAACAGTAAAGCCCACAGTGGCTCCTACAGTTCCGACAACAGTAAAGCCAACAGTGGCTCCTACAGTTCCGACAACAGCTCCTGTTGTAATCAAGGGTGATGCTAACGGTGACGGAATAGTTACAGTCGAAGACGCTACTTATATCCAGAAGTTCAGAGTAGATATTCCCGGATATTTCGTTTCAATAGCAGTCGGAGATGTTAATAATGACGGTGTAGTAGATGTTAAGGATGCTACTGCTATTCAGTCAATGATAGCTTTTGGTACTATCTAAACAGAAAATAGGAGATTATTATGACAAGAATTAAGAAAATTTGTGCAATAGTTCTTGCTCTTATGATTGTAATTTCTATTGGCATTATTTCAGTAAATGCAGCTCAGAGCGACTCAAGTGCAGAGGTTGCTGCTGATACTGCTGCTACCGGAGTTACAATCCATGTAAGACACGACAAGGTTGCACAGCCGTATGTTTATTTGTGGAACTCGCTTCCGACAAATGACGCAATGTCAGACTCCTATCCCGGAGAAAAGCTGACAAGCGCAAATGGATGGTTTAACCTTACTATCCCCAATGTTACAAAGGTAAATGCTATCGTAACAGACGCCTCGGGAAACCAGTACTCAAAGGAACAGAAGCTTGTTGCCGGCGAGTGGTGGTGTGACAACGGCAAGTGGACAAAATTTAACCCCGATGAGCCGGATCCTGTCAGCAGCGTTGATATGCGTGAGGAGTCAATCTACTTTGTAATGACCACCCGTTTCTATGACGGAGATACAGGCAACAATGTTCACTGCTGGGATGACTCCCAGGCAAACAACCCCGATTCAGACCCTGCTTGGCGCGGCGACTTCAAGGGACTTGCTCAAAAGCTTGATTACATCAAGGCTCTCGGCTTCTCGGCTATTTGGGTAACACCTGTTGTTACTAACGCTTCAGGCTACGACTATCACGGCTATCATGCAATGGACTTCAGCACTGTTGATGTTCGTTATGAAAGTGATGACTTTACTTATGAGGATCTCATCAGAACTGCTCATCAGAAGGATATGAAGATAATCCAGGATGTTGTTTTCCAGCACACAGGTAACTTCGGTGAGTCCTTCTTTGCTCCTCTCTTTGAAAAGGATACCACTGCAGATCTTTCAAACCTTGAGGAGTCAATGATTCCCACCCAGAATCTCCTTGATGCTTTCGGTCTCAAATCTGCAAGTGACTATTGGGCACAGAAGCCTGCGGTTCAGTATCAGGAGAGACTGGAAATAATGAAGAATCTTGAAGATTATACTTCGTTTGGAAATTCAACAGGTACACAACCCGGCTCAGCTGACTACGGAATGGAAAAAATGTCTCTGAATGATAAGTACAATCCAAATAACTATTATCACTCAGGTTACTTCCAGAGTATGAACTGGGATGACTGGGCTTGCAAGTTCTGTCAGATTGCAGGCGACTGCGTTGACCTCAACACTGAAAATCCTGCTGTGGCAGAGTATGTAGTCGATTGTTACTCAAAGTATATTGAGATGGGTGTTGACGGCTTCCGTGTTGATACTGTTCGTCACATTCCCAGACTTGCACTCAACTTAATGTATAATGAACAGCTTTTTGACGCTGCAAAAGGAGCAGGAAAAACAAACTTCCTGATGTTTGGCGAGATTTGTACTCGTTTCACCGATGTATGGTACAGAGGTCATGCTGAGGAATCTTCTCCTTACTACACTTGGAAAGAGTCTAATCCCAAGTGGGCAGAACAGTGGAAATGGGGCTCATCTACTGAAGATGTAAACCACAATATGAATGTAGTATTTGACCACTATCTTGAAGAGGACAGTGTTACTGACGAGCCTACCTCTGATAATGCATTCCTCAATGGTATTACATATCACACTCCTGACAGATCTATGGCTTCGGGTATGGATGCAATCGACTTCCAGATGCACAGAATGTTCGGTAGTGCAAAAAATGCTTTCGGTATTGCAAAGAGCGGAGATAAATACTATAATGACGCAACATACAATGTAATGTATGTTGATTCACACGACTACTCTCCTGAGCAACCTAGCGAATTTAATCGTTTTTCCGGCGGCCCTCAGACCTGGGCAGAGAACATTGACCTTATGTTTACTTTCCGCGGTATTCCTTGTATATACTACGGTTCAGAGACTGAGTTCCAGAAGGGAGCACCAATTGATGTCGGTCCTAATGCTCCTCTTTCAACAACCGGTCGTGCTTATTACGGAGATTACCTTGAGGGTACAGTAACTGCAACAGATTTCAGCGAATACACTGCTTCAGGAACTGTTGCCGATACTCTTTCAAGCCCCCTTTCTCAGCATTTGTCAAAGGTTAATGCAATCAGAAGAGCAATTCCTGCTCTCCAAAAGGGTCAGTACACAACCTCCAGCACTTATATTTCAGGATTAGGTGACGGTGGAATGGGATACATTCGTCGTTATACAAATGCCAGCGAGGGTGTTGACAGCCTTGCGCTCGTAACCATTTCAAGTGGTGCAACCTTCAGCAATATCCCCAACGGTACATATATTGACGCAGTTACAGGTGATGTTCAGACAGTAACAAACGGAAGTCTCACAGTTCCTTCAATCGGTAAGGCTAATATGAGAGTATATGTTTGCTGCGCTTCAGGCTTCACAGGTATCAACGGTGCAATCGGCGGTACTTCAGCCTACCTCAAATAATCAAAATTTGATATAAGTTTTGCGGCGTTCCGTTTTCGGAACGCCGCTGTATTTTGCCGTTATATTTAGGGAAACACTGAATAAATCACGCTGAAAGCTGTTTGTACATCTTGCTTGCATATTTTCCGCCGGTTTGTCCAAAAAATCCTCGTAATGCGTCAGCATTACTGCGGTTTATTTGTGCAACCTGACAAAAAATCTGACGGCGCAATATGTACAAACGATTTAATCAGTGTTTCCTTAGTTTTAGCATATTTCTTCTATAAATACCGGTATTTTTTTCGTTTACTAATATAAAAATAAACAGTAACAGTAAGTGATAAAAGCTCCGCAGCAGCAAGTGAAAGCCAAATGCCATTCAAACCTAAAATCAGCGGAAGCAAATAGAGAGCAGCTATCTGGAAGAAAAATGTTCTTAGAAAAGATATTGCTGCCGAAACAAAACCATTACCAAGTGCGGTAAAAAAAGCAGAACCGTAGATGTTAAATCCGCAAAAAATAAATGATAGGGAGAACAGTCGAAAACCGTTTAATGTAATAAGATAAAGCTCATTATCGTACCCCACAAAAAGAAGGGAAAGCGGAGATGAAAGCAGCTCGGCTGAAACGCAAAGCAGTATTGCTGTTGCAGAGATTATTACCATACTTTTTTTAAAAATACCTTTCAGCTCACTGTGGTTGCCTGCTCCGTAATTGAAACCCACTATCGGTGCACTTCCTATTGAATATCCGAGAAAAATTGAAATAAAAATAAAGTTCACATACATTATAACCCCATATGCTGCAACACCGTCCTCACCAATAATTGACAAAAGTCGTATGTTGTAAAGCATATTTACAAGCGACATTGAAATATTAGTCATAAGCTCCGACGCACCGTTTGTGCAGGCTCGAAGCAGAATTTTTCCCTGAATACCGGTCTTTTTTAGCCTCAGCAGGCTGCTGTTCTTCTTTGCAAAATATATAAAGGGAACAATTCCTCCTAAAAATTCACTCGCCGCAGTGGCTATTGCGGCACCGGCAATTCCAAGCCTAAAAACAGCAATTAAGAGGAAATCAAGCACGATGTTTGTAATTCCTGCCGACACAATTATCGCCAAACCGGTCTGTGGCTTTTCTGCCGTCACCATAAAGCTTTGAAAGGCGTTCTGAAGCATAAAAGCCATAATAGATATCAGTGTTATCCTGCCGTATAGTATACATTCGTCAAGAAGCTCACCCTGTGCACCCATCGCCCGCATAACAGGCTCAAGTGCAATCTGACCGATAACGCTTAGAGTAATTCCGCCGATAATCAGGGCATACAGAAGCATAGAAAAGTATTTGTCGGCACGAGCTCGGTCTCCCTCGCCGAGTGTTTTGGCAACAATGGCACTTCCGCCGGTTCCGATCATAAATCCAAGGGAGCCTACGGAAATAAGCAGCGGCATAACCAGATTTACAGCCGTAAACGAGGTTTTTCCAACAAAATTAGATACAAAAAGACCGTCTATTACGCTGTAGATTGATGTGAAAATCATCATTGTTATAGACGGCAAAACAAATCTAATAAGCCGCCCGTATGTAAAACGGTCGGATAATTTTATATTCATATGATTTTTCCTTTCAACCCTTATATAATAGCGTATTACGATATTATATTATACCACTTGTCCATTGTCAAACTTTATGTATTGCAAGGACATTGTCCCTGCAAATAGCTCGGTATAGCACAGTATCACAGAAAAGGCTTCATTTCCGAGATGTTTTCCTGCTCGGTGTCAAGCATTTTCTGAGCAAGCACACTGACATTTCTGTCGCTGCCGTCATAGTTTCTTATGTGTCTGGTCATTTTGTTTACTCCCATAGTATTACCTTTGATCATCATTTCGGCAATGTGAGAAGCAGAGCTGTCCCTTTTGAGATCTCGGTCAGCCGCATAACGGGTCATTGCCTTTGTAACAGGGCTTACATGATGAATTTCCGCCCCTCGGTTTCTCAGCATATTGTTAGCACAATGATAGATCTTTCCGTATTTAATCAGCTGTTCACATAAAACACCGTCAACCTTGCTGTCGTGATTACGCTTTCTTATGCTTGCAATCCCCTGACATCCCATTTCTGCATTTTGCAATACATAGGTAAGCATTTCAACATCGTTAATCATAAAAATCACCTCAAATAAATTATTTGCGGAAAAAACTGTATTATTCCTGTTGAAAGATTTTCCGTTTTGTGATTTAATAATATTTATAATCTTTTGAAATATACGGAGTGATATGCTTATGATGAATTCAAGGATTCGTGAAATATATCTGCCCTTTCCAAAAAGAGGTGATAGAAAGATTTGGGTATACATACCGGAACATTCTGAAAACGAAAAGCTCCCTGTAATATATATGACCGACGGTCAAAATCTTTTTGATGACAGTCAAACTCCTCACGGAAGCTGGCAGGCTGACAGGGCGGTAGAGGCTGAAATGAAAAGCTTTGCCCAAGGGGCGGTAATTGTCGGAATAGATAACGGAAATGTTTACCGTGACAGTGAGCTTACCCCTAAATGTATCGGCGAGATTCAGAACAGGGAAGAGCTGAATGATATTTTCACACCTCAGGGTGAGATTTTTGACAGCTTTCTTGTGGATACGGTTAT